>JBEKLB010000017.1:0-31174 GCA_050010415.1 Bryobacteraceae bacterium
GCGCGTGTAGCCGAAGTCGTCGGCGTTGGTGATCAGGAATTTCAAGCCCTTGGCTTCAGAATATCGAAAGCTTGATGCGGAGAAACTTCTTGGGATTGGCCCGGAAATCCTGCATCAGAAGGTGCATCTCGCGCGTGGCGCCGTTCAAATTGTCGTACAACTGCTGATTCACGAGCAATTGGCCGATGGTGCCCTGGCCCGAGTTCACCTTATCGATCACCGAATCGATCTTAGTGATGGTTTCTTTCAACTGATTGCTCAGGTCGTCACTCTTGAGAAGTTGTCCAGCGGTGCCCTTGCCGGCGTTCAAATCGTCCACTAACTTGTGCACGCCCTTGACGGTATCTTGGATTTCGTTGTAGACCGCAGGGTCCTTAAGAAACTTTCCGGCTGTGCCCTGCCCGTCCTGCAACTGCTGCAGCATGGTATCTACGCGGCCGAGCGTGGCGCGGAAATTGTCGTAGAGCTCATGGTTGTTCAACAAAATGCCCAGCGTGCCCTTATCGCTGTTCAGGGTTTCCGTGAGTCCTTTCACTTGAGCGAGGATTTGCAGCAGGTTGTTATAGAGCGTCTCATCCACCAGCAATTTTCCGATGCTGCCTTTTCCCGCTTCCACTGAACCCACGATTCTATCGACGCGCTGCACGGTGTCCTGTACCGAGGCCAACACGCCAAACCCCTGCGTCACCAGATCCTGAAATTCACCGGTGTTGGCGCTCGGGAGCTCCTGGCCGGCGCTGATCGTGGTGGTGCTTTTGCCGGTCTTGATGTTAATGTACTTGGTCCCTAGCACGTTCGCCGAGCTGATGGAAGCCACTGAATCGCTGGGGATGTCGCGGAGGGTATGCGCGGGTAATTCCATGTTCAGGCGGACCAGCCGCATAGGGTCCTTGGATCCGGAGAGCACAATGGTCTTCACTTTGCCGATCGGGATGCCGTCCAAATTCACCGGAGCCCCGGTGGTGAGCGCAGCGGCGTCCGCCATGTAGGTGTAGATCAGGACTTGGGATTCAAAAATATTTGTGTTGCCGGTGATCAGAAAAATGAGCACGGCAAGGATGGCCATGGAGAAGATCGCCAGGATCCCCACTTTGAGACGCGCCCAGGTGGCTCTATTCTGAATCGCCATAAGTTATGAATGTTTTGGCACGAATTTTTGGACGTAGTCGTCCTGAGACGCTTCCAGTTCGTGCTGGGTGCCCTCAAAGACCACCCGCCCATCTTTCATCACCATAAAGATAGTGCGCGTCGGATTGGAACCAAGCGCTCCCTCCGCCCCGTTACTAGATACTGGCTCCAAATGTCCGCTGCTGCGATTGTAGCGAAAGTTAGCCATCAGCTGCCCATCCTGATAACGCTGCGTGACGATGAGGTTAGCGGTGTTGGTGGAGTCGCGCTCCTTGGCGATCAGGGCCATGATGGTGTTGGCGGTAATGGGATCCAGGCCGGCGGTCGGCGAATCGTACAGCACCAGCGGCGGCTCGCTCACCACCGCCCGAGCGATGCCGACGCGGCGTCGCATGCCGCCAGATAGCTCACTAGGGTACTGCTCCAGGGTTTGCTCCAGCTCCACAAAGCGCAGAGCCTCTCTGACTTTCGCTTCCACCTCCTGGAGCGATTCGGCATGCTGGGCGCGATTGAGCAGTGGATATGCGACATTCTCCTCCACGGTAACCGAGTCGAACAAGCCGCCTTCCTGAAAAAGCACTCCCACGCCGCTGCGAATATGGAACAGTTGCGCCTCTTTGAGACCGGTGATCTCCTGGTCGAACAGATAAATTTTTCCTGAGTCCGGACGAATCAGCCCAATGCCGGCCTTGAGTAGCGTGGTCTTGCCGCTGCCGGCCGCCCCCAGCACCACCCGGGTGTCGCCTGCGTGCAGTTCGAATGACACAGTATCGAGAGCTACAATCTCGTCGAACTTCAGGTTCACTTTATCGAACTTCAGAAGACATTCAGGTCCAGAAGCGCTGGGCGGTGTCATCGCGTGTTGGTGTCAGTGCAGATTGACGAAAATGCGCGTCAGCAACGAGGTGACGACGAAGACCCAAACGGAGGCGGCGACAACTGCTTTGGTGGTCGCCAGGCCCACGCCTTGTGTTCCGCCCGTGGTCCTGAGGCCGTAGAAGCAACCAACCAGAGAAATGATGAAGGCAAATACGAAGGGTTTCAGCAACCCCTGAGCTAGGTCGTTATATTGCAGAGCTTGGTAGGCATTCGTCCAGTACTGAGTGGTAGTGAGGCCAATCTGGAAGTATGCGATCATGTAGCCGCCGATCAGTCCGACGAAGTCGGCGACGATGGTCAGCATCGGAAGCATCACGCAGGTAGCGATCATGCGCGGGGTAACCAGTTTTTGAATCGGGTCGGTGCCCAGCGCGCGCATGGCGTCGATCTGCTCGGTAACCTTCATCGATCCGAGTTCGCTCGCGATGCCCGACGCATTGCGGCCCGCCACCAGCAGCGCTGTCAATACCGGACCCAGTTCGCGAACCAACGTGATGGCCACGATCTGGCCCACTTGGTCCGTAGCGCCGTATTGCTCCAGGGCGCGCGCCATTTGCATGGTGATGACGAAGCCGCTGAAGAAGCCGATCAAAATGACGATGGGCAGGCTGCCCACGCCGATAATGTCCATCTGGATAGCGATGTCATCGACGTAGTGCGGCCCTCGAAAGAGGTTGCGGAGCGCTCGCCCGGAGAGAACGTAAAAATCCTCGATAGCGGCCACCGGCGGCTTCAGGAAATCGAGCAAACGTGCCCCCGCATCCCCCGATGCTAGCACGGCAGAGCTCCGATACAGCTCGCGGACGGCAACGGACGCGCTAGAGTCGAACGATTTTGACCGATTTGTAATTCTTGAGAGCGTTGCGCGTATCGACAATCAGCTTGGCGCGTTCGACGATGCCCGCATAGTCGACACCGCTGTGATCGGTCACCACTACAACGCAGTCGGCCTGTTCGGCCATCGCGAGGGGATCTTGCGCTGTCAGTTGATGATCCTGCAGATGTAGCGTCGACACAAACGGATCGCTGTAAGTGACGCGCGTTCCGCGGCGCTCCAGCAGCAAAATGATGTCGAGCGCCGGCGATTCGCGCACATCGTCGATGTCGCGCTTGTAAGCGGCTCCGAGCACATGCACATGCGAACCTTTGAGTGGTTTAGAATGTTCGTTCAGCGCGTCCTGAATCTTGTCCACTACAAAATGCGGCATCTGGCCGTTGATATATCCGGCCAGCTCGATAAAACGGGCCTCTATGCCGGCCTGCTTGGTCTTCCAAGAAAGATAAAAAGGATCGATCGGAATGCAGTGACCGCCCAATCCGGGCCCCGGATAGAACGGCATAAACCCAAAAGGCTTGGTAGCCGCAGCGTCGATCACCTCCCAAACGTTGATCCCCATGCGGTCGCACATGAGGGCCATTTCGTTGACCAGCCCGATATTGATCATCCGAAAGGTGTTTTCCAGCAGCTTCACCATTTCCGCCACGCTTGTGGAGCTGACAGGTACCACCTTTTCAAGAGCTTGCGCATAAAACAGCGCGCCGAGCCGGGTGCAAGCGGGCGTAATGCCGCCCACCACCTTTGGGATGTTGGCGGTCTGATATTGCGGGTTCCCAGGATCCACGCGCTCCGGCGAAAAACACAGGAAGAAGTCCTCGCCCACCTTCCCGCCAGACGCCTCCAGCATGGGTAAAACCAGCTCGTCGGTAGTCCCCGGATAGGTAGTGGACTCGAGAATCACTAGCTTGCCGGCGGTGAGGTACTTGGCGGTTTCCTGGCAGGCGGAAACGATGTAACTCATGTCCGGGTCCTTGGTCTTGCGCAGCGGCGTAGGTACGGCGATGTTGATGGTGTCCAGATCCAAAATGACTGAAAAGTCTGAAGTAGCGCGAAATTTTCCGCCCGATACCCACTTCTTTAACGTGTCGCTGGGAACATCCTGGACGTACGACTCGCCCCGGTTCAACAGCGAGACCTTGGATTCTTGAATGTCGATTCCAGTTACTGAAAAACCCGCCTTGGCGAACTCCATCGCCAGCGGCAGACCGACGTACCCCAGCCCGATGATGCCGACGCGTGCGGTCCGATTCCTGATCTTCTCTTCCAGCGCCATTGCGGTGGTGGAAATTGTGGTTTGCATGAAAACGGCTCTTCTTTACTGTAACCCCGGGCCGTCGAATTCCCGCGGGCAAGGACCAAATTGAAATGGAAACGCCAACTCATATCGCCGTGCTCGGTCTTGGTTATGTCGGGTGCGTAACGGCTGCCTGTCTGGCAAGCCTTGGACATCGCGTCTCGGGGATCGACCGGGACGAACACAAGGTGAGGGAAGTTCAAAACGGGCGCGCCCCGTTTTACGAACCCGGACTCGGAGACCTGGTTCGGGAAAACGTCCAAGCCGGAAGACTTTCGGTTTGCACTTCGTCAGACGCCATGATTGACGCAATGGTTGACGCGGACGTGATACTCGTGTGCGTCGGCACGCCCTCGGCAAAGAACGGCGACTTGGGACTGCACCAGTTGCGCCGGTCAGTGGCGGAGATCGCCGGCGAGCTGCCACGGCGTTCGAAGCGGCAGATTGTCGGAATCCGGAGTACAGTTTTTCCCGGGACCTGCGAGGAGTTGGTGCTCCCCGCCTTCGCGGATCACCCAGCGGTGAGTGTCGTATCGCATCCTGAGTTTCTGCGCGAAGGTTCGGCGATTCGGGATTTCTTCGACCCGCCGCTGCTGGTGGTCGGCGGCAACGATGAGGCGGCGGTGAGAGCGGTCGCCGATTTGTACTTGCTCCTGGATGTAAGGGCCTCTCTGGTATCGCTGCGCACGGCGGAGATGCTCAAGTACGCCTGCAATGCTTTTCACGCGGTGAAGATAACTTTCGCCAACGAGATCGGCGCACTGAGCGAGCGGGTTGGCGTGGACGGCGGCGAAGTAATGTCCACGCTGTGCCAGGACCTCAAGCTCAACTGCTCAGCGGCGTATCTGAAGCCCGGCTTCGCCTTTGGAGGATCCTGCCTGCCGAAGGACTTGCGCGCCTTGGTCTACCGCGCTGCACATCTTGACTTGAAGCTGCCTCTGCTCGAAGCGACGATGCCGGCCAACCAGCAGCATCTCGAGCGGGCCATTCATGCGGTGCTCGATTTGCCCGCGCAGCGCATCGGGGTGATTGGGTTGGCCTTCAAGGAAGACACCGACGATCTGCGCGAGAGCCCGGTGGTAAGCATGCTGGAAGAGCTGGTGGGAAAGGGGCGCGCGGTTCAAGTGTTCGATCCCCACATCCGCTTGGATGCGATTTATGGAGCGAATCGAAACTATATTCTGGAAGCTCTTCCTCACATCGGCCGGCTTTTGACGCGGAGCTTGGACCAGATTCTGGAGTGGGCCGATCATCTGGTATTAGTGCAAAAACAGCCCCGGGCGACCATCGATCGCATTCAAGAGAGTGGAATCCCTCTGCTGGACTTGATAAATGGTTATGCGGAACCTGCGCCATCCGGTGACCTCGCCCTGCGCGCTGTGAGCTAATGCTTCGGCTGTTTCGCGTTTATGTCCCGGCCAGCGTCGCCGCGCTGCTGGCGTCCGAATTCATTCTCATCTGTTTGTCTTACTTTGCCGCGACATTCGCGTGGTTGAAGGCGGATGCAGCAGTGTTTCTGGTGGACGACCTGGGATGGTTGCGAATTCTGATCGTGGTCTTCTGTCTGATGCTGAGTATCTACTTTCACGATTTGTACAGCAACCTCGGCACGCGGCCCAGAGAACTGCTGCAGCAAGTGGGCATAATCGCGGGAACCGCGTTCTTGACCGAAGCGATGCTGGGGTACCTGAAGCTCGAACAACTGGTGGTTCCCGCTGGGCCAATGATCGCCGGCAGCGCCCTCAACATCATCGCGCTGATGGCTTGGCGGATTTTCTTTAGCCGCGTGCTCCTCGGGAAAATACGGTCTGAGCGTGTGATTTTTCTGGGCGATTCTTCGGTGCTGCAAGAGATCGCCAGCCACCTGGAGGCGCATCCCGAGAAGGGACTAACGCCCCTGGGCTTTCTGGACGATTCCCATGCGACCGCTGGGAAGCGGCTGGGAGCGATTTCGGATCTTCGGGAAGTGGTGAACCAAGTGCGCCCGCAGCGAATTGTGGTGGGCCTGCGGGAGCGCCGTTCCAATTTGCCGGTCACACAGCTGCTCGAATTGCGGCTCTCCGGTATTCGAATCGAAGATGCGCTAAACACCTATGAGATGGCATTTGAACGCATCTCCACGCACGAGCTGCGGCCCTCGCAGTTGATATTCAGTTCCAGCGATCTGGGGCCGAATCGGACCGGGGTGCGTCTGCAGTCCGCTTACTCGATGGCCATAGCGGCGGCGGCGGCGCTGGCCGCTGCGCCCGTGATGCTATTGGTGGCGGCACTGGTGAAGCTGACATCACCCGGGCCTGCGCTGTTCCGGCAGCAGCGCGTGGGCAAGAATAACTGCATATTCACCCTCTACAAATTCCGCTCGATGGTGCGCGACGCGGAAGCCCAGAGCGGCGCCGTTTGGGCCACTCGGAACGATCCACGCGTGACGCCTGTGGGGCGCTGGCTTCGCAAACTGCGCCTGGACGAACTGCCCCAGTTGTTCAACGTGCTGAAAGGCGACATGTCCATCGTTGGACCGCGGCCCGAGCGACCGGAATTCGTAGCGGAGCTGGAAAAGAGGATTCCGTATTACCGCCAGCGGCATTGCATCAAGCCCGGTATCACGGGCTGGGCGCAAATCAAGCACAAATACGGAGACACCGTCGAGGACACCATCGTGAAGCTGGAATACGACTTGTACTACATCAAGAACCTGGCGCCGGCCCTGGACGCCGTGATCATGTTTCACACCGCGAAGGTAATGCTGTTATCGCGAGGAGCGCAATGAAATGAAAACTGAAATTGTGAGAGTCGACAAGCTTCCGGTAGGCCTCGTTCGTGTTCCCGCCGGAACCATTGAACGCCGCATGTTTGTGCTGCGTGGGCACACGGTCATGATGGACCGCGATCTGGCGAAGCTGTATAGCGTAACCACCACGGCGTTCAATCAGGCGGTGCGACGTAACGCCGATCGGTTTCCTTCCGACTTCATGTTCCAACTGGCCTCCGAAGAGGTCAAGTCTCTAAGATCACAATCTGTGATCTTAGACGCGCAAGGACGCGGCCGCTACAGTAAATATGCGCCGTACGTCTTCACCGAACACGGCATCGCGATGCTTTCTTCGGTCTTGCGGAGCAAACGCGCGGTCCAAATGAATATTCAAATCATCCGCGCGTTCATTCGCCTGCGCGAGATGCTGATCACCCATAAGGATCTCGCGGTTCGCGTGGAAAAGATCGAGTCCGTGAACAGACGCCACGGCGCTATGATCGGCCTGCTCGCAGGCGAAATCCAGCGGATGAAAAAGGCGCCTGCTACCAAGCCGCGATTCGGATTTCAGGTGGTAAAGAAGGACTAGTCGTCCAGGATTGGCAGGAGCTCCGGCTCAACTGGCGCACCAAGATCCAGATAGCGCGGATCGAGCAAGCGGCTGGGCTCCAAGTTGCCCATGGCCGAGAGCAACGTCTCTTTCAAATGGGGATAATCCTTTTCGATTTCACTAAAAAGACTCCGGATGGATTTGCGCACTGTTCCGGTCCGAAGCGAACAGCCGCAAGGCGTGATCGGCGCACCGAGCGATTCGGCAAAACGTGTGGTGATGTCTTCCGTCACAAACGCGAGCGGACGAATCAGCCTGAAGTCCTTTTCGCGTGAGTAAGTGATCGGAGGCAGCGCGCTCACACGGCCGGTGAACATGGCGTTGCGCAGAAATGACTCGCAAAAGTCGTCGGCGGTATGGCCAAACGCGATCACGTTGGCGCCCAGGCCGCGCGCGATCTGATAAACGGCGCGGCGGCGGAAACGGCTGCAAAGATCGCAGCCATGATCGGGCTGCTCCTCGAGCAACCTGATCGATGGGTTGTCCCGGTGGTAGGTCCAATCCACGCCACGGGCTCTTAAGTAATCACCCAGCGGCTCTATGGGACGCAGGAATTTTCCCTGCTCCACCGTGAACGCACAGACCGAGAACTGGATCGGGGCGCGCTGGGCCAGCAGCAAGAGCGCTTCGAGCAGGGTGAGCGAATCCTTGCCGCCCGACAGCGCCACCGCTACGCGATCGCCCTCGCGAATCATTTTGAAGCGGCCCACCGCCTCGCCCACTTTGCGCAGCAGAACTTTTTCGAGATCCATTGAATTGCGAATGACCCCGGCTAGCCTTCCGCCACGTATTTCCAGCGGCCGGTTTCAAATTCGATGTTGAAGTTCTCACCCAGATAGACGCGCCGGACCTCCGGGTCGCGGCCTAGCGCGTCGGGCGTGCCGGCGCGGAAGATTTTGCCGTTGTTGATAATGTAGGCGCGATCGGTAACCGCCAGGGTCTCGCGAACGTTATGGTCGGTCACCAGAATGCCGATCCCGGAGTTCTTCAGATCGAAAATAATTCGCTGCAGCTCCAACACCTGAATGGGATCGATGCCGGAGAACGGTTCGTCGAGCAGCAGAAAGCTGGGCTCGATCACCAGCGAGCGGGCGATCTCGACACGGCGCCGTTCACCGCCCGAGAGCGCATAGCCTTTGTTGTGGCGCACTGTCTCGAGGCCCAACTGCTCGATCAGCCGGTTCATCCGCTCACGCCGCTCGCGACCGCTCATCCGCAGCGTTTGCAGGATGGCCATCAGGTTATCTTCCACCGTGAGCTTGCGGAAAACCGAAGCTTCCTGCGGTAGATAGCTGATGCCGCGGCGGGCGCGCTGATACATCGGCATGTGCGTAATGTCTTCCGCACCAGCGCCGTTGCTCACCTCCACCACCCCCGAATCAGGACTGATCAGGCCTACGATCATGTAGAACGACGTGGTTTTGCCCGCGCCGTTGGGACCTAAGAGCCCGACCACCTCGCCCTGCTTCACCCACAAGGACACGTTATCGACGACCTTCCGTCCGCTATAGCTTTTGGAGATCTCGGAAGTTTGTAATGTGCGCATGGAGAACTTACTTGCTGTTCACCGTCTTGCGGTGCAACACGCTCTTCACCGGCTGTTGTGGCACGCCGTCCACCAGCAGCCTGTCATCGGAGGAATACCATGTCAATTTCTGGCCTCGAGTGGTTCCGCGCGTACTGTCGACAAATCGCGGCAACCCTCCTTCTAGGATAACTTTGTCTTCGTCCACATAGTATTCGGCGTGGTCCGACCAAGCGTCGCGGACACGGTCCAACCCAACGTCATGCACCTCCACGTGGCCGTCCGCGATGGCATGATCGAGCGACGAGTCATTGCTGTCGTTGCGCAGGAATGCGTGGATGTCCTGGCCTTTCACCGTCATATCCGGCCGCTCCAAGGTCGCTCCTCCGCCATAGTGTGCCAAACGGGTATCGTCGTTATAATCCAGGTCCGGCGCTCTCACAATAGTAAACACACGCAGCCGCGCTTTGGTTGCAGCGCCGGGCGGCGGATCGGGCTGGGTCTTGCGGTCCGTCTTTCCACCCTGCTGCGCTGGCTTTCCATCCTTCGACGCGCCGTCATCCTTCACTTTGTCTAGCAACTGGCTCACCACATGTCCGTGCGCCTTCAAAAGATTCTCGTTGCGATCGATTTCGACGGTCTCCGCTTCCAACCGGTCGGAGCCCTGCCAGAGCACGGCATCGCCCTCATAACGGATATCCAAGTTATTGTCCTTGGAGATCATCTTTTTGGCACGCGCGTGCAGGGGCTCGTCTTCGGAAAGCATTCCGCCGCCGCTCGCAGCGTCCTTCTTTTTGTCCGGCATGCGCGTGGAAGTAACGTGACCCTCGGCGGTGAAGTCGCCCGTCATTTGATTCGTCACGATCTTATCGGCATCGGCGGAGCCTGTGGAGTCCCACATGCGTGCTCCGCCGATCAAATTGATGATGTTATTGGGCTGATCCAGCAGCGCGCGCTCCGCCTTGGCGTGCCGCTCCCCTTCCTCGTACCGAAAATCGCCCGATTGATCCAGCTTGTCCAGGTTCGATGAGTTGGGTAAGAACGTCGCCACCAGGTTCTTACTCCAGGTCAGCGCCGGAGCGGGCGCTTCCTTGGCATCCTTGGCCTTGGGTTTTTCGGTGCGCGTGGTGGCAGCGATGGAGCGGAACGATTGGATGGTGTTGTTCGGCCCGTAGGCCATCCAGACGTGATCGCCGTTCATCCAGCGGTGCGGCTTCTCGGGCGCATTCGGGATGAACTCGATGGCTCCGGGCCCATCCGTCTCCACCGCATCCACCTCGCGGCCACCCGGCTTCATCTTGGTGCGAATGGTGTCGCCCTTTAGGACGCGCGTGTCGGCTGGGTCGGCGCCGGGCTTGATCACCGGCTTCGATTCCATGCTGCTGTGGCCCTGAGTCACGGCATTTTGCAACAGGCTGTCCGTCTCGGTTGTTTCGAAGTCCATCACCACGCGATCTCCGGTAATGGTGGTCTGCGATGTCTCGCCATGATCCACCACGCGCGCCTGATCCACGCCGGTAATTTTCCTGATCTGGTTATACTCGTTAAATTCCACCGTCAACTGATTCGCGCCGTACTCCAGGTTGCGCCCCGGCCGCTGATCGGTTCCCTTGGCTTGCGTGGTCTCCACTAGGCGCAAATCCCCGTGATCCAGCGTCACCGTGGCGGGGCCCGCGTTCATCGCCATGGTGTCGCGCGTCAGCTTGGACCATGGCGTCAGGTAGACCTTCCCGTCGCGCTCGTTGTAGTTGACCTGCGCGGTCTCGATCTTCATGGGGATCGTGCTGGGATCGGTTCCCCGCCAATTCATTACGACATCGTTGTGCAGATTCAGAATGCGAGTGTTGGGATCGTAATCGGCGCCCACAGCCTGGCCATCGCCCCGGTCGAACGTAAACGTCGCCGGACGATCCGTCCACGATTTGCCGGTCTTGCTTTCCACGCTGACCCCTGTGGACTTGATCACCATCAGGCGGCCTTTGGGCTGATCCTTCGCGGGCACCTTCATCGTGATCTGGACTTCGCCTTCCGAATACAGGATTCCCTTGGTAACGTCAAACTCGGCCTTCGCGCATTGCACGTGGTTGTAGGTGTCACCGTCTTTGTTGAAAATGTCGAGAGTTACGCCGGTGAGTTCGTCTTTGCCGTCCAATTCCTGGAAATCGTCCGAATGCATGGTGATCACGGTCTTCTCACTGGAAGTGTGACTGTAGGTCCAACCATGAAAAACTGAGGTGGTTCCGGCGGCAAGTTTCTTGGGTTTAACGGGCGCGCTGGCCACCTGCTGCTTGAGCCGGACGTAATAAGTCCAACCAACTGTAGAGAGGATTGCGACGAAACCCAGCAGAATCAGTGGTGCTACACGTCGCATGCATTTGTATCGCGAGGATACACATCCAGCATATCGAGAAGGCCGGAGCGCTGTCCAATGAGTTTCTGTTGCAAATTTATTGCCTTGTTGTTCAGTGACTTACAAAGAAATATTGTCACTCCTCTGGCGAGTCTGCTAATATGACCTGGGATGGGAAGCGTTGGCTGGCCCGTCCCAAAGTTTCAAATCCCCATGTTAGAGGAGGTTCAACACTATGAACATTCGTCCGCTCTATGACCGGATCGTCGTGAAACGTCTGGAAGACGAGAAGGAAAACAAGATTGGTGGTCTGTTTATTCCGGATTCCGCCAAAGAGAAGCCGCAAGAAGGAGAAGTGGTAGCCGTTGGAAAAGGCAAGCGCCTGGAAGATGGCAAAGTTGTTCCACTGGACGTGGAAAAAGGCAACCGCATCCTGTTCGGCAAATACTCAGGCAGCGAGATCCGCATCGATGGAGAAGAATTCCTGATCATGCGCGAGGACGAAGTCCTCGGAGTTTTGGAAGGCGCGCCCAAGAAAGCTACCAAAGTAGCCTAAGCGCGAAGAGTTTTGAAAGGAGACATTTTCAATGGCAGCAAAACAGATTGTATATAGCGAAAATTCCCGTCAGGCGATTCTGCGCGGCGTCAACCAATTGGCTGATGCTGTGAAGGTCACGCTTGGCCCCCGCGGCCGCAACGTAGTATTGGAGAAAAAATTCGGCGGCCCAACCATCACCAAGGACGGCGTCACCGTCGCCAAGGAAGTGGAACTGAAGGATCCGCTCGAGAACATGGGCGCGCAGATGGTGCGTGAGGTTGCGTCGAAGACCTCGGACACCGCCGGCGACGGCACCACGACAGCCACCATTCTGGCGCAGTCTATCTTCCGCGAAGGCGTGAAGGCTGTGGCAGCCGGCGCGAACCCGATGGCCCTGAAGCGCGGCATCGAGAAGTCGGTCGAGGTGGTGGTCAACGAAGTAAAGAAGATGTCCAAAGACGTCAAGGACAACGAGACGATCGCGCAGGTGGGCACCATCTCCGCGAACGGTGACTCCGACATCGGCAACACCATCGCCGAAGCGATGAAGAAAGTGGGCAAGGACGGCGTCATCACGGTGGAAGAGAGCCGCACCATGACCACCGAACTGCAGACCGTGGACGGCATGCAGTTTGACCGCGGCTACCTCTCGCCCTACTTCATCAGCGATCCCGATCGCATGGAGTGCGTGCTTGAAGATCCCTACATCCTGATCCATGAAAAGAAGATCAGCAACATGAAGGATCTGCTGCCCCTGCTGGAACAGATTGCCCGCTCCGGTAAGCCGCTGCTGGTGATCGCCGAAGAAGTGGAAGGCGAAGCGCTGGCCACTTTGGTTGTGAACAAGCTGCGCGGCACGTTGAATGCTTGCGCGGTGAAGGCCCCCGGCTTTGGCGATCGCCGCAAAGCGATGCTCGAAGACATCGGCGTCCTCACTGGCGGCAAGGCTCTCATGGAAGAGACCGGCATCAAGCTGGAAGGTGTGCGTCTGGAAGACCTGGGCCGCGCCAAGCGTGTCACTGTGGACAAAGACAACACCACCATCATCGATGGCGCCGGGGTCCAGAAGTCGATCGAAGGCCGCATTAAACAGTTGCGTGCCCAGATTGAAGAGACCACCAGCGATTACGATCGCGAGAAGCTGCAAGAACGTCTGGCCAAGCTGGCCGGCGGCGTTGCGGTGATTAAGGTGGGCGCAGCCACCGAGACCGAGATGAAAGAGAAGAAGGCTCGTGTCGAGGACGCGCTGCATGCTACCCGTGCGGCTGTCGAAGAAGGTATCGTTCCGGGCGGCGGCGTGGCGTTGCTGCGCGCAGCCAAGGCGTTAGAGGGCCTGAAGCTCGAGGGCGACGAGAAGATCGGCGTCGATATCATCAAGCGCGCTTGTGAAGAGCCCGTTCGCCAGATCGTTGGCAACGCGGGTTACGAAGGCGCGATTGTGATCGAGAAGATTCGCGTCAACAACGACTCGCACTTCGGCTTCAACGCTGCCACTGCGCAGTACGAAGACCTAGTGAAGGGTGGCGTCATCGATCCTACCAAGGTGACCCGCTCTGCTCTGCAAAACGCTTCTTCCATCGCGGCGCTCATGCTGACCACCGAAGCCATGATCGCTGAGATTCCCGAGAAGAAGGCAGCCCCGGCCCCTGGCGGGCACGGCGGTCCCGAAATGGACTACTAGCCCGCGCTTTTCGTTAAGCCGGGCGGCCCTGGCGCCTCTGGCGCTGTGGCATTCGTGAGCACTGAGGCCTGCCCTTCGGGGTGGGCCTTTTTGTTTTGGCCGTGCGGCGGTCCCGGGCCGTTTCGTGGTCTCATATTAGGATATGCGGCAGCTGTTAATTGCTCTTTCGTTCGTTGCCTCCCTCCATGCAGGGACGTCACTGTTCACCGGTTCGTTTGAGGGCCCGAAACCAGCCTGGACGGTTCTGCATGGCGCGGGCGCCACAGACCCGGCCGTCACCCACGAAGGCCAGATGTCGATGCGCCTGGAGTCCCATGGCGGCGATGCCCGAGTTCAATCCGCGCCCATCGAGCTCACCATCGGCGCCAGCTATGACCTAACCGGCTGGATCCGCACCGAGAAGTTGAGCGTCCGGGACCTGGACCGTTCGCCCATCGCGACGGGCGCGGCGCTCAGCATGGCGTCGCAGCCGTATGACGTGCAATCGGAATCGCTCGGCGCCACGCGCGATTGGACCCGCGTCCATCTGCGTTTCACCGCCACGCACGCGCACGACAGCATCCTGCTCACCGTTGCCTACGGCGGTACATTCGATGGCAAGGCCTGGTTCTCAGGAGTAAATATCGATCAAGCAGCTCCGGAATTGACGCTAACGTCGGCCGATCGCTGGCCCGCTCCCGCCGCAGTGACCACTTACGGCCCTGCCTATCGATACCCCGTTGGCGGATGGATCTACGTCCACGTGGAAGGCCAGCCTTACGAGCGCGGCTACCAGCATGGGCATCTGATGGCGAAGGAAATCCCGCAATACATGGCGCGCTGCGCCGCCGAGCTCGATCCAAAAAATAGGAACAAAAGCTGGAACCTGGCGCGCACCACAGCTACAGCTCTCTTCCTGCACGGCTTCGATCAGGAGATTCTGGAGGAAATGAAGGGCATCGCCGACGGCGCCTCCGACGCCGGTGCGCGCTGGGAAGGCCGTCCCATCGACCTTACCGACATTGTGGTGGTGAACACCACAGTGGAGCTGGGCGAGCTCAGCCCGGCGCTCAGCGTCACTCCGAACGGCCTGGAAGGCCTGCGTTTAGCGGCTCCCAACTACGTCAAACGCGGCGCCGCGCTCGATCATTGCAGCGCTTTTGCAGCAACTGGATCCGCCACTCGCGACGGCCGCATGGTCATCGGCCATACCACCTGGTGGCCGCTCACTCTGGCCGAGCAAACCAACGTGATGCTGGATATTAAGCCCACCAACGGGCATCGTGTACTGATGCAGAGCTATCCGGGCGGCATCGAGAGCGGGACAGACTGGTATCAGAACGACGCTGGCGTGGTGCTCACCGAGACCACCATCAACCAAAGCCCGTTCAATGTGAACGGCACGCCCATTGCTTATCGCGCGCGCAAGGCGATTCAATATGGCGACAGTATCGACAAAGTTGTGGAATATCTGAGCACGAAGAACAACGGCCTGTACACCAATGAATGGCTGCTCGGCGATGCCAAAACCAACGAGATCGCGCTATTCGAACTCGGCACGTACAAGTCGCGCCTCTACCGCAGCTCCAAGAACGACTGGTTCGGCGGAACCGAAGGATTCTATTGGGGCGACAATAACGCCAAAGATCTGGCCGTTCGCTTGGAGGAGAACCCCGATCCAAATGGCGCTCCCTCTTACGTCCCCTACGTCCCCACCGATCGCGATCTGAAATGGGAAGCGTTGTATCGCGAGTACAAAGGCAAGATCGACGAACAGTTCGGTTTTCTGGCGTATCATACCGCGCCGCTGGTGAGCGCCACCGCAATGGATTCCAAAGTAATCACCTCCGACATGGCATCCCGGATGATGGTTTGGGCCCAATTCGGCAAACCGAATCAGCGGGAGCGGCTGCCAACCAAGGGTGACCAGGAGGAATTTCCGGGCAACGACGGCCTTTATACCTCCGGTTACCGCTTGATTTCGACCGAGCCGGTCCCACCTGCGCCAGCTACAGCCGCACCCTCTGAGACCCGCGACCGTGAGGGAGCAGTTCCGAATTACAGTGAGCGCCTTTGGAGCGGCCTGGTGCTGCCCGCATCCGAGGCCGATATTTGGTTTGCCTCCGGTTCCGCGGCGTACTTTGACGATCTCAATTCCAAAGATCTCCGCAACGCGATGGCCGCCCACTGGGCCGGGTATCGTGCGTTAAGCGGCATTTCCGGCCTCACCGTCAAGCAGCGCTTCGAGCTCGAAACACAAAAGGGTGCGTTGTTCCTCGATCAATTGCGCGGCAACCTGGGCGATGATCGCTTCTTCAAATTGATGGCCGATTTTTTCGCGGCTCACAAGGCCCAGGCCGTCACGGCGCAGTCATTCCTGGACGCGGCGGGCGTTGGTTTCGCCCTGCCAGAGGACAAGGGCGGAGCAATGTTCGTCGCGTCCGATATCCACGAACGCCTCAACTCCGCGATCCTGGTGTACGGTACCAGGACGGACGCAGGCGCCAACCGCTTCGCCGCCGAGGAATTGCAGAAGCGCTTCTTCCGATCGCTGGAACATCAAGTTCCCATCCGCAAGGATTTCGAGGTGAGCGAAGAAGAGCTGCGCACGCACGACGTTATCTTTGTCGGGCGCCCGGAGAGCAATTCAGCTCTAGCCCGCTGGCAAGATAAGATCGGTTTGGAATCCTCGGGGGGCATGTTTCGCATCTGGGGTCAGGATCACGCTTCGGAAACGGACGCGGTGGTCTTGGCCGCAACCAACCCTCTGGATCAGCGGCACATGGTTTTGGTGTTGGCGGGAAACAGCGCGCTCCAAACTGTCTTGTTGACGAAAACCCCGGCTTGGGCCGATACACAATACTCGATCTTCGATTCCGGAAAACAGGTCGCGGCCGGATTCTTGAGATAACTCACTGCTGCTTCTTCAGCAGATTCATCACGCGCATCGCCATCCCGGTCTCCACGCCGGTGGCATCGCGGATTTTGTCAACGACACGGCCATAATCTTTCTGTCGAAGGAGATTTTGTATTTCCCTCCGCACTGGATCGTTTAGGCTGGCAGCAACATCGGCGGCTTTCTTTTCCGCCGCGGCATAGTCCACCAGACTCTGGCGAAAGTACGCCATTCCTTTTTCGTTGGGGCAAGGAAAAACCTCGTACCACCCGCCATTCCACTGCGCCAGGAAGATGGCCATCACCACGTCGCTCTCATCGAACTGCAGGTTCATGTCATAGGTGGGGTTTACCGGAGCCCGAAACCCGTCTTCGGGTAAGAACGCCGGCATCGGCCCCGTCATCGGAGCGAGCTTGGTGATTATATATTTGCCCCGTGGCGGCGGATCCATGAGGCGCGCGATCCCGATGTCAAAGAACTCTCGCGTGCTTGAGTTGATACAGGCCCGTACCGCCGGATGAAACAGCCGCTCCAACCCGGCCTTATCATTCGACTGCAGCGCCTCTACCCACGGCCTTACGAACGTGCTTTGAATGGTCGCCTGGTCGTCGGAAGCGGCAAAAGCGCTGGCGGCCAGCAGTGCAATCGCAATGGCGAGTTTCCCCACATCCGGGCCATCGGCTAATCCAGGCGATATCTTTATCCCATGTTATACTCGCCTGAGATCTTTGAAACGCCAGTTTTGAAACAGCATGGCGAGGGATGTTCGGGAAGGCGGTGTAAATCCGCCACTGCCCCGCAACTGTAAGCGGCAAAGAATTTCGGCCGAGGCAATCACTGCGCAAGTGGGAAGATCGCTTCACGTCTAGCAAATAGCAAGGCAGGCCAGCCGCAAGTCAGGAGACCGGTTCCTCGCTTGAAAACCAATTCACGTTTTCGAGGGAGAAACGTACGATGCGAAGCATTCTTCTATTGTCTCTGTCGCTCGGGCTATGCGCGGGCGAAAATTCCAACATTCACGGCACTGTTATCGACTTCTCCGGCCGATCGGTTGAAGCGGCGCGAGTCACGTGTCAAAACCAAACCGTGTACACGAATGCCGAAGGCAGATTCGTAATTCCCGGTGTTGACAAGTGCCAGGTGAACATTGAGAAAACGGGCTTCAAGCCATACACCGTAGATCTCACTTCTCAGACTGAGTCCCGGATCACGCTCGAACTCGCGGGGCATACCGAGACCGTCGTGGTCTCCGCGAACCGCACCGAAACCACGCCGGAACAAGCCGCTGTCGCTGCCAATGTCATCACGGAGCAGCAACTCGAAGCGCGCCAATATCCCATGGTCTTCGACCTGCTACGCGAGACTCCAGGTCTACAGGTCGACGAATATGGCCCGCCTGGAACGCTGGCCGAAGTATTTACGCGTGGCTCCGACAGCACCGGCACACTGGTGCTGCTGGATGGCGTTCCGCTCAACGATCCTGGCGGTTCGATACACCTGGAGAATCTCACCTCGGAAGGTCTCGACCGCATCGAAGTGGTGCGCGGCCCCGAGAGTGCGCTCTTCGGGGCGGAGGCCGCCGCCGGGGTGATCCAATTATTCACCAAGCATGGCGATCCGGAAAACGCAGTCCCTCATGGTTCTGTTTCGTACGAACGGGGCAGTTTCCAAACTGATCGTTGGATCGCCAATCTCACCGGGGGTCTGCCTTCGCGCCTGGACTATGCATTCAGCGCATCGGAATTTCACAGCGCTGGCGAGTGGCCCAACACCTTCAGCAAGAACAACACCGGCACCGCCAATATTGGCTACAAGATTTCGGACTCTACGCAACTGCGCGCCATCTTCCGCGTCTACGACGCCATTGCCGGCATACCCGGCCAGATCGCCTATGGCATCGACGGTCTGGTGCCGAACGAACATGAGCGCGATGACACCGTGTCCCTGCGGCTGGACGACAGCCGTGGAGCGAACTTTCGTCAGCAGTTTACGTTCGGCTTCCACCGCCTCACCGATCGCTATAACGACAATGAAGCCGTCTACGGAGAGCAGCCGCTTGCGGCGCTGGTGCAGGATGTCCCTGGTCCTCCACCCGCGGTTTATTTGGTGGCAATCGTAAATCCTTATGCACCGCCTACGGTAATTCCGCCCGGACTCACACTGGTGCAGACTACGAACTACTTCGGCGGCGACAACGATTCGTTCAATCTCACCGAACGAAAAATCGCCGGATACCAGGGCACGCTGTCCTATCGAGGCGGCGCGCTGGTCTTCGGTTACGATTATCAGGATCAGAGCGGCAATCTTTCCGGAGTTCCAGCTTCGCGCACCAACAACGGCTTCTTCGCCAACGTGCAGCAGAATTTCGGACGGCGTATCTTCCTGAGCGGTGGCGCGCGCGTGGAGCACTCGAGCGCGTTCGGGAACATTGGCTCGGGCCGGGCGGGCGCCAGTTTTCTGCTCGCGGGCGAACACGGCCCGCTTTCATCCACGTTCTTCCGCGTCAGCGGCGGACGCGGTGTCACGGAGCCCAGCCTGCTCGAAAACTACGCGCAGGCTGCTCCCTACTACTTCGGCAATCCCGCGCTGCGGCCGGAAACCACCACTACCTATGAAGCTGCGCTGGCAGCGGAATGGTGGGGCCGGCGCGTCAAAACGGAAGTGGCTGCATTCCGCAATTCGTTTCGCGACCTGATCGCTTTCGTCGGCGACACCTGGGAGAATATCGAGGCCAGTTGGGCGCGCGGCGTAGAAACATCCGCGCAGGCGCGAGTGACCAACAACATCTTCCTCACCGGCTCTTATATGTGGCTGGACACGCGCATCACGGCTTCCACCACGCCCGAGTCATCCGACACCGGCATCGGTGAACCACTCGTCCGGCGTCCGCGCAATTCCGGCTCACTTTCCATTGCCGTGACGCCCAAGCGCTGGTCCCTGGTGGTGGGCGGCAGCTTTATCGGCGAACGCCAGGATGCCGACTTTACCTTCGGCATCACACGCAATCCCGGATATCAAAATATCTACGCCAGCGCCTCGTACGACATCGCCAGGCACTTCACACCGATGCTGAAAGTAGAAAATCTACTCAACGAACGCTACCAGGAGGTTCTCGGATACCAGGCTCTGTCGCGGGGCATTCTGGGCGGCGTGCGCATACACTGGTGATATGTCCTCATCTCCCCAGCCGCAAGCTCCGGCGCCCGGCATTGTATTCGACACTCTGCAAGCGTACCAGCGCTCGGTGGCGCTGAAGGCCGGCATTCATCTGGATTTGTTCACGGCCATTGCCGAGGGCAGTCATTCGCTCAGCGCCATTGCCACGCGCATCCAGGCATCCGAGAAGGGCACTCGGGTGCTCTGCGATTATTTGACTATGATCGGGTTTCTCGCAAAGCACGGCGGTGAATACTTGTTGACTCCAGATTCTGCGGCGTTCCTCGATCGTCGCTCTCCCGCGTATTTGGGCAGCATGGCGAATTTTCTGATGAGCTCCCATATCGCGGAAATGTTCGAGGACATGACGGATGTTATCCGGCGCGGCGGAGCGTTGCCGAGCGATCACGGCGCTCTGGAACCAGAGAATCCCATGTGGGTGGAGTTCGCGCGTTCCATGGCGCCGATGATGCAGATGCCGGCGGAACTGATCGCGAAAAGTTTCGCCGGGGATTCGAAGCCGATAAAGGTTCTCGATATTTCGGCTGGCCATGGGCTGTATGGAATCGCATTCGCCCGGCACAACCCCGGCGCGAAGGTTGTCGGCCTGGATTGGGCGAACGTGCTAGAAGTGGCGAAAGAAAACGCCGCTAAGGCTGGCGTGGCGGATCGTTACTCCACCATCCCCGGGAGCGCGTTCGATGTGGAGTTCGGTTCCGGCTACAACATCATCCTGATTCCGAATTTTCTGCATCACTTCGACCCGGCCACCAACGAGAAGCTGCTCGGAAAGGTGCATGCCGCGCTCGCGCCAGAAGGAATCGCTATCGCGCCTGAGTTTATTCCCAACGACGATCGCGTGTCTCCCGAGCGCGACGCGATGTTTAGCATGCAAATGCTGGGCACGCCCGCCGGCGACGCGTACACTTTCTCTGAGCTCGAAACAATGTTCCGCAACGCTGGATTCGTTCGCAGCGAGTTGCGCGAACTATCGCCTTTCCCGCAACGCCTGGTGGTGTCTTACAAGTAAGTAGTGTCTTACAAATAAATTGACCAATCGACTGGTTTTCGAAAACCTGAGGCACCGTCCAATAAGAACGTTATTGGGCGTCATCGCCATCAGCATCCAGGTGGCGATGGTTCTGACGCTGCTGGGCTTGAGCGACGGAATGCTGAACGATCAAGCCGCTCGCGCCCGCGGCGTGGGAGCCGATATTCTCATCCGCCCGCCGGGTGGCAACATCGTCATTTCCGGCGGCCAGATGATCCAGAAGATCATTCCCGCCGTGATCGATAAAGAGCCGCACGTCACTGTGGCTTCGGGAACCTTAATCTTCGGGACGGATCTGTTTAACTACCTCACTGGCGTCGATCTGGCCACGTTCAGTCAACTCAATGGCGGATTCCGATTCGTGCGCGGCGGACCCTTTGAGCACCCGGATGATGTGATGGTGGACGAAGTCTACGCCGGCCAGCACAACGTTCACGTGGGCGACACCATCACCAACACCAATCACATGTGGCGTGTCTCTGGAATCTATGAACCTGGAATGCTGGCGCGCATGGTGGTGCCGCTCGCCACGCTGCAGGAACTCACCGTGAATACCGGAAAGGTGAGCACGGTCTACGTGAAGGTGGACAAGCCGGAGAACATCCCTGCCGTGATCTCTGAGCTTTCTCTCAAATTGAACACCTACAAAGTTTATTCGATGGAAGATTACACCAGCCTCTTCTCAGCCTCGAATATTCCGATGCTGACGGATTTCATCTGGGTGGTGGTCGGCGTGGGCGTAGCAGTGGGTTTCCTGATGGTGCTTTCCACCATGTACACGGCGGTGCTGGAGCGCACACGCGAGATCGGCGTCTTAAAGGCGCTGGGCGCATCGCCCGGATACATTCTCAACATTCTGTTGCGGGAGACGGCCGTGCTCGCGATTGGCGGCTCTATCCTCGGCATTCTGCTTTCTTACGCCACACGATTCCTGATTCAAAATGTAGTGCGCAGCGCGCTCATCCAAGCCATCGTTCCCAGGTGGTGGCTGCCGGCCGCGGGCATCGCCCTGCTCGGCGCATTGTTAGGCGCATTGGGTCCGGGATTGAAGGCCGCGCGCCAGGATGCGATCGAGGCCTTGGCTTATGACTGAGGCGCTGGCATATGACTGATGGCCAGCCCATCATTTCGATTCGCGGGCTCACAAAAACCTACCATGCCGGCGAAGTGGATGTGCATGCGTTGCGCGGCGTCGATCTCGACGTCCAGGCGGGAGAATTCGTGTCCATTGTGGGGCCGTCGGGCTCAGGCAAGTCGACCTTGTTTAATATCGTGGGCGGATTAACTCCGCCAACGTCGGGCAGCATTCAAATCGCCGGCCGCGATCTTCTCGGGATGACCGACTCCGAACGCACCGAGCTGCGCAAGACCACCGTCGGATTCGTTTTCCAGAAATACAATCTTCTACCCACGCTGACCGCTCGCGACAATATCGCGATCGCGCGCGATATCGCGCACAAGAATGGTCCGCTCGATCCTCGGTTTGTGGAGATTCTAAAGCTGCTCGGCATCGAAAGCCGTCTGGATCACAAACCTCGCGCGCTTTCCGGCGGCGAACAGCAGCGCGTCGCCATCGCCCGCGCCATCGTGAATCAGCCGGCCATCCTGCTGGCCGATGAACCTACCGGCAATCTCGATACGGAGAATTCAACCGCCGTTCTCGGCATATTGCGCGACCTGAACCACCGCCTGGGTCAAACCATTCTGATGATCACGCACAACCCCGAGGCAGCCGGCTATGGGCATCGAATCGTGCATATGCGCGACGGTCACATCGAGTAACTTTCTCTCCCTTGTGCCAGGCGCAAGCCGGGGCTATGATAACCGCGGAAGGAGCGTTCCATGAAACCAGTGGATACTTTGGATTCCTTGCTCCGATTCAAGGGCCGCCAAGTGTGGTCCATCGCCCCGACAGCTACTGTTTACGAAGCGATTGCGCGCATGTCCGAAAAGAGCGTCGGGGCATTGCTAGTTATGTCCGAAGGCCGCCTGTCCGGCATCATTTCCGAGCGCGATTACGCTCGCAAAGTGATTTTGAAGGACCGGTCATCAAAAGAGACTCAGGTGTGGGAAATCATGACCGATCGCGTGATCACCGCCGGTCCCGGCAACACCGTGGAAGAATGCATGCGATCCATGACCGAGCGTCGCATACGGCATCTGCCTGTTCTGGATGGTGACAACGTGATCGGCATCGTTTCGATCGGCGACCTGGTGAACTGGACCATCAGCGCGCACGAGGCGACCATCGGGCATTTGCAGGGTTACATCGAGGGTCGATATCCGGGGTGAGGGTCGATATCCGGGGTGAGGGCCGTTATCCGGGCTGAGCCCGGTAAGCCAGGCAGCGTGAAAAGCGAACCATCCGTGATATTTTGGGTACGCCATGCCTGAAGCAGCCATCACCGAATTTTGGAAAGATCTGAAGCCGATCCAAAAGGTATTCCAGTTGGACGCTCTTCCGGAGGTCTACTCGCACAACGCTCCCGGCGGCGACGAGCGGCTGTTTGTGCCATTCACCGAGACCGTCTCTTCGAAGCCTTTGTGGATTTCGCCCGGCCAGAACAAGTGGTGCGACATCCTGATGGCGAAGAGCGCAGGCCTGGTGAACCGCCACTATCATCCGCACGAAGTGTTCGCCTATACCATCTCGGGGAAGTGGGGCTACCTGGAGCACGACTGGACCGCGACCGCCGGCGACTTCATCTACGAGACTCCCGGCGAAGCGCACACGCTGGTGGCCTACGAACACAAAGATCCGATGAAGGTGTTCTTTGTGGTGCAAGGTCCGCTGATCTGGCTGGATGAAAACGGCGAATCCAACGGGCACTTCGACGTGCATGATTACATTAAATTGTGCCGCGCGCATTACGAAAAGGTGGGCCTGGGCGCGGACTACGTGAAGACGCTCTTCCGCTGAAACGGGCGACGTAAGGCCACCATCCCGCCGGTGGCTGCTCCAGGTCCATGGCAGCCTTCAGGCCTTCTTCGACCGATCGCAGCAGTTCTCTTGAAAGTGTTCCTGTATATCGAGTCAGTTTGATTCGTTCAAGGGTCGTCACCTGATGGCATACGGCGATTCCGGACCGAGCAAGCCCGCCCGCTCCACCAGGGATCTCCACGACAGTGGGACCGCGTTTTGCCTGGGCTTTGGAAGTGGACATCGGCACCACGATCACCGAACGCCAGTTGGGCGTCTGGTTAAAGCCGTCATGCGACACGACAATCACGGGCCTGCGGCCCGATTGTTCCGAGCCGGAGCGGGCAGCGAACTCGGCCCAGTAAATCTCACCACGTTTCACTTAGGTTTCACTTTCCAGGAGCAGGTCCAAGGTCGCGCTCTCCAGCGCGCGATCCAGGTCGAATTCAGTGCCGGCCATCTCGGCGGCATAAGCTGCGATGGCTTGTCTGCGCGCTGTCTTCTTGCGTGCGGCGAGCCAAGTTTGAATCGCATATCTGGCCATTGAGGTGGCCGGCATTCGGCTCCGTTCCGCTTCCGATTTCAGCTCGTCATAGATATGATCCGGCAAAGGAAGATCGAAGTTCTTCATGCGCTTCGATTGTGCCACGGAATAATGGCATCTAGATTGCCATGAAGCGTTGCCATCCAGGGCGGCTCACAGAATGGCCGAGCGCATATCAATGCGTCATTGCGTAAGTTATGTAATTCACGCCGATACGAATCCCGAGCGCGGAATATCGTTCCGGATACTCCGGTGCGTCCGCCCACTCCCACGAATCGCCCAGATCGCTGTTCTGGGTGATGGCCACCATCAGCCGGCCCTTGTCATCGAAAATGCCCTTCCAGTGCGCCACACGGCCGTCGTTTTGATAGCCGCGTCCGTACAGGCCCCACGCGCCAGGAACCTGATAACGGTCATTCAGATCGTAAATGGTATGGAATATCGGATTGTTATTGTCGAGCTCAACCGCCTGCCGATCGGGAAAAACACGGCCCATGCTGTCCCAAAACACGGCCCACTCGGGCGTGCCCCAGAAATCGTCAGCCATGAAGAACCCTCCCCGCAGCAGATAATCGCGAAGCTTGTGGGCCTGCGCGTCGGTGAGCAGCCATTCGCCGGGACGAACGGCATAGAGCCATGGCCAGTTGTAGGCATCATCGCCATCGTCTAAATTGACAGGCTGTTCCACGGAGCGCGCATGAATGCGGGTGAGGCGGCGCAAAGCCAGCAGGAAATGGCGATCGGCGCGCGGATAATCCTGCGTCCAACTGGACATGCCTTCCGCCCAGCGGGGGCCGGCGCGGTCGAACATGGCGGAGGGCGCGGGAGGGTACATCAACCGCGCGAAGGCGAACTCGGTTTTTTCCCGCGCGCCATCGGGGACCGCGAAATCCTCATACTCAATGCCTGGATATTCGCGAAACTGCCGTTGGAAGGCGAACAGTGAACCAACGAGCAGCGAGAAAGCGCCGGCCAACATCCAATGTGTTTTGCGCAGCTCAAGCATGGAGCAGACTCCGAGTTTTCTCCCGCACGTAGACCGGCAACGCACGGAATAACATCGATCGTTTGAACTGCGCGTGCGTTAGTGCGCCGGTCGCGTAGCGGGCCAGAAGATCGGCGAGCGCCGGGTGACGGCTGGCCGCGCGGACCACCCGGTCGATGCGCGCGGGGTCGGCCAGGAGCAGCTTTTGCAGCCGGACGCTGTGCCCCAGCTCGTCGCCGATTTCCTGCTTCCAGGCTTGCTCGTACCCGCGTAGCCGAGCGCTGGCGAAATTGCCGGCGTGAATCGCGTCGATAGCGGCTCGCGCGGCTAGTTCGCCGGTAACCATGGCGTAGTAAATTCCCTCGGCGGTGAGCGCATTCACGAATCCACCGGCATCGCCAGCGAGCAACACTCGATCCGCATAGGTGCGCGCCAACGGTCCTGAGATCGGCAGTGGGAATGCACGGAAGTTGGCTCGGTTCGATTGCCCCGTGAGCAACTGCTTCGATTTCAGATCGTCCACAAAAGCCTGGTGATGCGCGTAATGCTCGCCCCGCAAATTCGACAGATAATAATCCAGTTTGAATCCCACGCCCACGTTCAGGTGACTGGTCTTGGGGAATACGTACCCGTAGCCATAGTGGCTGCGAATCCGGTAGTAAATGTACATCCGGTCGCCTTCAGCCGTGCTCAACTCCTGGCGCGGCGTCTCTTCCATCATGTCGATGGCGTACTCGCTCTGGACGCTGCCGACGCGCAGACCCGAGGCCCGCGCGATGATGCTATTCGCGCCGTCCGAACCGATGATCATGCGGGCGCGGTACTCGTCATTGTCGGTGATCACGCTCACGTGATCGACGTGAACTGTCACTTTGCGCGCGAGTCCGGTCGCGACTTCAACCTGCGGCAGGGCGAGTGAGAACAGCAGATTGTCGAACTCCGAGCGGCGAATCATCAAATACAAGCGATCTGGCGACTGATAATCCACGACAAAACCCGACGGTGATTCGAAATGGACTTTGTTCACCCAACTGGACGGGATGTTTCGAAGCGCGTCGCTCAAGTACGGAAATCGCGCCAACGCCCGCGCACTGATTCCGCCGCCGCAGGGCTTATCGCGGGGAAAGGCACTCTTGTCCAGCAACAGCGTTGAGACGCCGGCTTCGCCCAGCACTTTGGCCGCGGTTGCGCCCGCAGGTCCTGCGCCGGCGACGATGACGTCGAAGATGGTCACTCAAATTGATTGTAGCCGCGTAGTTCGGTGAAAAACGCCTGTATAAACTCCACGCCGCTTTCGGCAACAGGCGTGACGACGCGTACCAGCTCGGTATCTGTCCGGTTGTACCGCAGCGCGTCCCAGGCGGTGAAAATCGTGGCGCGAACTTCGCTCGCTACTACACGATCGCGCGATTGATACCAGTACAAAACGACGGCGTGATCGTCACCTTTCGACACAATATATCGATTGATCTCGATCGGCCTGGCCCGCCCGGCAATGCCCACGCTTATGGTGTCTGACACCGTCCACGTCCAGCCCGATCCCGGCAGGCAGTTCTTCGGTGAGTGCGGCGTCTGGCCGGCGCGCTGGGACCGAAAATAGGCAACAAAAAGCCCGGCAGTCTTATCCGGCGACGCTCGGTACTGGCGCGTCAGATAATCGTCGGCCCGCAGCACGTCTTTCTCCTCTTGTTCAATAACGCCTTCCCGCACCATCCGCCATGGGCCGATGACGGCTGGGAACTCCCCGAGAGGTTTTGAGACCGGGATCAACTCGGCCCGCCCTGAGATTCCATAGAAGGCCGCGCCTTGGAAGGCCAACAGCGCACTCAGGATGAACGGTGTGCGATTAGGCATCGGTGAAACATCACAAGCAGAGCGAGCGCCACCACGAACAGCACCCAGCCTTCGAATAGATGAAAGGCGCCTCCGGCCAAGCCCATCCCTCCGGCTAAGCCCATCTTTCCGGCCACACCCATCAATGTTATCCGGGCTGCGTTGGCCGTAATTGCGATCGGAACGGTGGCCGCCAGCAGCATCCACCGCATCGCCACGCGCCGGTCGAAGAAGTAAGCGTAGGTCAAGGACAAGAACCCGAGTGACAGTAGAGACCGGATGCCGCTGCACGCTTCCACCACCGAGAGCCGCTGGTGCGGCAGCTCCAGGATATTTCCGTCGCGCAACACCGGTACGCCCATCCAGTTCAACACCGTCTCCGCGCTGGCTGAAGCGAAAATCTGCAAGGGTAGCGTGACGCGTGCATAGATCAAAGCCGGAATTGGAAAGAGAAACAAAAGCAACAAGAGAGGAAATGCCAGAATTCTGAGCGCTCGCACGCCTCCCAGCAACAACACAGCGCCGGCTAACGACACCAGGAACGCGGTTCGCGCGATGAATAACTGCGCCGCCAAGGCGCCTAGCAGCATCTGCGCTGCGCCCCACGCGGCAATCGCGAACCCCCACCAATTTGGCTCAATTTCGATGCTTGCCAATTCCGCCCGCCGGCGCCAGACTACCAAAGCCACCACCGGCAGCACGAAGAAGCCGTGCGACATGTCGGGATCAACGGCCCACTGGCGCGCCAAACCGGCCATTAGCGGCGCGTAAACGATAATCAAGAGCAGGCTGGCCCACATCATTCCGCTAGAATGAAATAGTGGACGTTTGCCGTTTCGTCGTCTCACTAATTCTAGCGGCCAGTGTTTGGCCGCAGTTCGCCGCCGGGCAGATCGCGATCTTCCCCTTGCGCGATGTCCGCGCCGGCCAGCATGCCATCGGCAAAACTGTCTTCCAGGGCAACAAGATCGAGGAATTCCAGGTCGAGATTCTGGGCATCCTCGAAAACGTGGGGCCCAGGCAGAACGTGATCCTGGCGCGCCTCTCGGGAGGGCCGCTGGCGGAAACCGGGGTAATGCAGGGCATGAGCGGCAGCCCGGTCTACATGGATGGACGCCTGATGGGCGCCGTGGCGCTGGCTTTCAACTTCTCCAAGGAGCCCATCGCTGGGATTCGCCCCATCGAAGAAATGCTGGCAGTGGGCGATGCGGGCCAACCGCCCGCGGCACTTAAGGTAGCTTCGAACATAGCAGCCTCGAATGCCGACTCATTCGGCTCCAAACTCGACTCGTTCGTCTCCAAACTCATAGATATCGCGACTCCGGTCTCTTTTAGCGGATTCACCGCCGGCACGCTAGACCAGTTTGCGCCTCAGCTCAAGAAGTTGGGGCTGGAGCCGCGCCAGGGCGTCTCGAGCGGCGGAAAGCTGCCTCCCCAGCTGGGTACTCCGGCCTCCTTGCGGCCAGGCGACATGATCGCGGTAGAGCTGCTCTCCGGTGACATGAGCGTCGGGGCTGAAGGCACGGTTACCGCGGTAGACGGAAAGAGTATCTATGCATTCGGCCACCAGTTCATGTCGGTAGGGAACACCGAGCTTCCGTTCGCGCGAGCCGAAGTGATCACGCTGCTGCCGAACCTGAATTCGTCCTTCAAGATTTCATCGCCCCTGGAATGGATGGGCGCCATTACGCAGGATCGCAGCACCAGTATCTACGGAGAACTGGGCCGCAAAGCCGAGACCATCCCGGTTTCTCTTACGGTTAAGAATGGACGCCGCGCGCCCCTGGTGTATCACATGCAAATGATCCAGGACCGCGTGCTCTCGCCTTACCTGGTGCAGACCGCAGTGTATTCCGCCATGGACGCCACCGAGCGGACCTTGGGGCTGGCAAGTTACTCGCTGCGCGGCGGGGTGGAATTCGTGGATGGCGCTCCTCCGTTGAAGCTCGACAATACCTACGCCGGCGATTACAACGTCCCGCTGCAAGCGTCCTCCGGCGTGTCGGCGCCGCTCGCGTCCATTCTGGGAGCCGGCTTCGATGCGTTGAAGATTAAGAGCATTGACCTGGAGATTGAAGCGTCGGAGCGCAAGCGGTTTCTGCAAGTGGACCAGATCACCGCGTCGCCCAAGCAGGTGCATCCGGGCGGCACTGTGGAGCTGGCCGTCACGTTGACTGGGGAAAACGGGTTGGAGGTGCTAAAGAGCGTCCGTTATCGCGTGCCTGTGGGCGCTCCGGCCGGCGCCCTGAACTTCACTGTCTCCGACGGCTCGCTCTCGAACGCGCTCGATTATCAGCAGTTGTCGGAACCCCCCAAGAGCCCGACGCAACTGGTTTCATTCCTGAATGGTCTCAGGCCCAACACCAACGCCTACGTGCGGGTATGGAGAACCGATCCGGCTTTCCAGGTCCAGGGCCAGGACTTACCGAACCCGCCGCCGTCGGTGGGCCTGATTCTGGCCAGAGCGCAAGCCACTCAAGGCGTGTGGGTGCCGCGCGGTTCCAAAATCGATGAATTACAGATCGCGACCGGAGACGTCGTAGTGAGTGGGTCGAAGACGGCGCAGGTGGAAGTAACCGAATGAGAGTGCTTCGCACCATCGGGCTGGGAGCGGCCGTAGCGCTGTCGCTGGGCGCAGCAACCACGGCCACTTGGGAGATGAACACCTATCAGGATTTCCTGAAAGGCCGCTTCCAGGGCATTTCGCTCGATCGCGATGGCCGCTTGACGCTCGCGCCCAAGCTCGAGACCGTGTTCACCTCCGGGCAGCCCACCATCTGGAGCATTGCGCGCGGTTCCGATGGATCCATCTACGCCGGCACTGGCCATCGCGGCCGCGTTTACCAGATCACTCCATCCGGCGCGAACAATCTGATCTGGACTGCCGATCAGCCGGAGGTCTTCGCCGTAGCGGTGGATCCCGCCGGCGTTCTCTATGCGGCCACTTCGCCGGACGGCAAGGTTTATCGCATCGAGAAGGGCAAAGCCACTGAGTTCTTTGCGCCACAGGCCAAGTACATCTGGGCGCTGGCGTTTGCCAATGACGGAAGCTTGTACGTGGGCGCCGGCAATCCCGGCAACATCTATCGCGTCGACAAGACAGGCCAGGCCGAGCTGTATTACGAAACCGGCCAATCGCACGTAACCGCCCTGGCATTCGATCCGCACAATAACGTGCTCGCCGGAACGGAACCCAACGGCATCCTGTATCGCATCAGCGCCAAGGACAAGGCGTTCGTGCTCTATAACGCCAGTTTGCCCGAGATCCGTTCCATTGTTGCCATGCCGGATGGCACCATTTATGCGGCGGCGTTAGGCGGTTCCATCGCAAATCGCAATGGACCACTCACCACGTCGCTCTCGTCCCCGATGAGCGTGACCGTGACTGCGCCTACCACGTCGATTACGGTCACCGAATCAGCCGATTCGCAGGCCGAAACTGAGATCAAGCCGAAAGCCGACGCTCCCCGGGCCGCGAGCGGTCAGCTGGTGCAGCAATTGGGTACCAGTCCATTGGCTGAGATTCCTGGCGTGGATAAATCGGCCGTCTACAAAATCAATCCCGACGACACCGTCGAGACGTTATGGAGCTCCAAGGAAGAGAACGTATATAGCCTGGTGGCGCGATCAGCGGCGCCCGGCGCCAAACAATCCGGTGACTTGCTCTATTTCGCCACCGACGTCCAGGGCCGGCTCTATCGCTTAGGCGCGGATCGCAAAGCGACGCTCATGGTGGAGACCAATGAGGGCGAAGCTACGCGCTTGCTGGAATCGCCGGATGGATTGGTTGCTGCTACCGGCGACATGGGCAAGCTCTTCCGGCTGGCCGACGCGGCAGGCGCCAGCGGCAGCTACGAATCGCCCGTGCACGATTCTGGTTCCGTGGCGCGCTGGGGCCGCGTCTCGTGGCGCGTGTCTTCTGCAGGCCCAGGCGGCAAAGTGCAAGTCGCCACGCGCTCCGGCAACTCCGCGCGTCCCGACAAAACCTGGAGCGATTGGTCCGAACCGCTCGCCGATCCCCGCAATTCACTCATCCGCAGTCCCAACGCCCGCTACATTCAATGGCGCGCGAGTTTGGATGGCCCCGGCGCTGCGATCGAAAACGTCAGCGTGGCCTATCTGCCGCAAAACAATCCGCCGGTGGTCCGCAGCATTAGCGTGACTATGCAGAATTCGTCGCAGAAGGCAGCGGCCGCGTCCAATTCGCAAACCTCAGCG
>JBEKLB010000018.1:0-68756 GCA_050010415.1 Bryobacteraceae bacterium
GACCAAGAGTAACGTGCCTTCGAACTAAAGCCTGCAGGCGTGGTAAGTTGTCTGCTTGCGAGCCCCTCTATTCTCTTCCCGGCTCCACTGGGATCTGCCGCCGAACCGGCTAAGCCAGCTATTGGACGAAAAACGGGCGGCGGGCGCGCCGATCCTGGATCTCACGGAATCGAATCCTACGGCGGCCGGGTTTGACTATCCGTGGGAAGCGATTCGTTCCGCGCTTGGGGATCCGCGCTCGCTGCGCTATGAACCTGCCGCTGCCGGTATAGCGGCCGCGCGCGCCGCGGTTTCCGAATACTACTCCGGACGCGTGAGTCCGGATCGGATCCTTTTGACTGCCAGCACCAGCGAGGCGTATAGCTTCGTCTTCAAACTGCTGGCCGACCCCGGCGACGAGGTGCTCGTTCCCACCCCGTCGTATCCGCTGTTCGATTATCTGGCCGCGCTCGATTCCGTGCGGACCGTACCATACCCGCTGGCGTATCACGGGGCGTGGGAGATCGATTTTGACGCGCTCGGCCGTTCCATAACTTCGCGTTCGCGCGCCATCGTGCTGGTGAACCCGAACAATCCTACCGGTTCGTTCCTCAAACAGTCTGAGCTTGGCCCGCTCCTCGAGCTCTGCCGCAAACATAATCTGGCGCTCATTTCCGACGAAGTCTTCGCGGATTACGTGTTCGATCACCAGGCGCCTCTGGTGCGCTCGCTGACCGATGTCGAGGAAGTCCCGAGTTTTTGCCTGAGCGGCCTATCCAAGGTGGCGGGGCTGCCCCAATTGAAGCTCGGCTGGATCGCTACCGGCGGGCCGTCTAACGAGCGCGAGAAGGCTTTCGAACGCCTGGAGCTGATCGCCGATACCTATCTTTCGGTCAGCGCTCCCGTGCAATGGGCAGCATCCACATTGCTCGGCCTGCGCTTCGGCCTGCAGCGGCAAATCCTGGGGAGGGTCTCCGCTAATCGTGATTTTCTTGCGAGCCAATTTGGCGCCACCTCGCCTTGGAAGCTGCTCTCAACCGAAGGGGGCTGGTATGCCATCCTCGAAGCGCCGCGCATCCAAAGCGAAGAGGAATGGGTGCTGAATCTGCTCGGCGAAGATGATGTGCTGGTGCAACCAGGCTTTTTTTTCGATTTCGAAAGGGAAGCATTCCTGGTGATCAGCCTGTTGACGGCGGAGGACGTTTTCCGCGAAGGTGTCGCCCGAGTTCTCGCCCGGGCCTGAATTCAGGCCGGCTTACGAATATCGGCTTCCGCCGCAGGCGCCAACGCAATCCGCGTGTTGGCCAGTTGCATCAGCTTCTCGCAACAGCCGCTCAACGAAACGTCGATATCGCGCAGGGAGTTCCCCGAGAAGTGCAGGCGCGGCGGCTGATGGTGGTCCGGACAGCGCACCCCACGCAGCTTTTCTTTGGTCAGTTGCTTAAACCGCACCACGCGCAGGCTGTCGAAGTCCGTCACTCAGGAACATTCTAGCATCCCTCTGTTACAAACAAGCGAGAGGCATCTTGTATCAAAGGTCGCTGCATTTTGTATCAAAGATGGCTCCCGGGGCTCGGCCCGAGGCTGAGGTTGGCGGTCCGCCCGCCGCCTTGGGTGGAAAAAACGTCGCAAATAAGGGTGCCACCGGCACTTTTGGGGGCTTGACAACGGGTCCGGCATGCTTAGAATGGGGATAATCCTCTGTTTCCTATGCAGCCCTGCAATCACACGCGCACTGAAATGATGGCGAGACGCGATGGAGTGGACTACGTCCGATGCCTGGATTGCGACCAGGTGTTCGAAGCCGAAGACCTTGAGGCCATTGTCCCCGCCTACGACGAAGACGACCAGCCCGCCGCCTAAAACCTTCCCAGCTTTGAGGGTGAGATTTTCCACGTCCTACCGGTACCACCTTGCTATGTTAGTGCCGGCAGTCCGCGAAACCTCGCCCAGAACCTGCGATCCTATACTTTACAAGCCTGATCAAGCTGGCTCCAAACGAGTAATGACGCCTTTTCGTATCGTCGCCATTGGAGGGGGTACCGGTCTTTCCACCCTTCTGCATGGTCTGAAGCGCTATGCCCTGGAACCGCGCGAGGTTGAGATCACCGCCATCGTCACCGTTACCGACGATGGGGGCAGTTCCGGACGCCTGCGCCGCGAATTCGACGTTCTGCCACCTGGCGATATCCGTAACTGCATGGTGGCTCTCTCCGAAGATGAGGCTTTGCTCTCGAAACTGTTCCAGTACCGGTTCTTGGAAGGCCGGGGACTTAAAGGTCACAGCTTCGGCAACCTGTTCCTAACGGCCCTCACCAATCTGACGGGCGATTTCGTACAGGCCGTGAAGGTTTCCTCGGAGGTTCTGGCCAGCCTGGGCCGAATCTATCCGGCGACCAACGCCAACGTGGTGCTGGAGGCTGAGTTGGAAAACGGGTCTATTGTCAAAGGGGAGACCAAAATCGGAAAGAGCCGCTCGCGCGTTCGCCGCATTCGTTTGCAGCCGCGGCGCTGTAAGCCGCTGCCGGAAACTCTGGCTGCCATTGAAGACGCCGACCTGATCACGCTCGGGCCCGGTTCGCTCTTCACCAGCGTGATTCCCAACCTGCTGGTGGAGGGCATCGCACCGGCCATCCAGCGCAGCCATGCCTTGAAAGCTTACTATGTGAACCTCATGTGGCAGCCTGGCGAAACCATTGGCTTCCGCGCCTCAGATCACGTGAGCGCCATTCATTTACATGCCGGCATGCAGCTCATCGATGTGGCCGTAGTGAATACGCGCTCCATTACCGCCCGGCAGAGACGCAGATACGCGGCCGAGAAGGTGCGCTCGGTGCTCAACGATGTCGACCGGCTGGCGGAAATGGGGCTGCAAGTGGTGGCCACCGATCTGCTTGCCTCCGGTGACAGCGTTCGACACGATCCGCGCGGCTCGGCCGACGTTGCACTACAATTGGCAAAGCGCGGGCATACGGCCCGCCGCAGAGTGCGCATTCTCGGAGAGCGCTAGCGAGCCTGAGCCGTCCAACTACAGCAATGACATCCCAGACCAATGTGGTGATCTTGGCCGCTGGCCTTGGCACCCGGATGAAATCCAAGCGCGCGAAAGTACTGCATCGCGCCGGAGGCCTCACCCTGATCGAACATGTGGTTCGGGCAGCCGGGACCATCGCACCGGCGGCTAACGCCACGGTGGTGGTGGGTCACCAGGCCGATCAGGTTCGAGCGCTGCTGGCCCCTTCGGGCGTCCATTTTGTCGAGCAAACCGAGCAAAAAGGCACCGGACACGCCATGCTCGCCTGCCGGCCATCGCTCTCATCGAAGCCCGGATTGGTGGTCGTACTTTATGGCGACTGCCCGCTCCTTTCGCCCGCCACGCTGGCCGAGCTGGTTCGGCGCCAGGCTGCGAGCAACGCTGCTGCGACGTTGATCACCACCCGCCTCGACGACCCTACTGGCTATGGCCGGATCATCTTTGGCGAGACCGGCATGGTCAGTGCAATCGTGGAGCAAAAGGCTGCGACACCCGCGCAGCTCGCGATTCAGTTCATTAACTCCGGCATCTACTGTTTTCGCGCCGATTTACTGTGGAAGCACCTGGTTGAAATCAAGCCGGACAATCCGGCTCACGAATACTATCTCACCGACATCGTAGAAATCTTTGGACGCGCCGGGCACACCGTAGCCGCGATGGAGGTAGAGAACCCGGCGGAGTTGCTGGGCATCAACACGCGCGTGGAACTGGCTGCGGTGGACAGGATCTTCCGTGAGCGAAAAGTGCAGGAGCTGATGCTGGCTGGCGTCACTATCGAGAAACCTGAAACCGTGAGCATCGACTCATCGGTCCGCATCGGCGAGGATTCCACTGTGGGACCATTCGCGCAGATTCTCGGGCGCACCGGCGTCCCATGTCGAAATAGCCCCATTCAGTTATGTGGTGGATTCGCACATTGAATCGGGCGCGATCGTGGGCCCCTTTGCGCGGCTACGGCCGGGCAATCGTGTAGGCCAAGGCGCGCGCATCGGCAATTTCGTGGAACTGAAGAATACGCGCTTGGGCGCGGGGGCGAAAGCCAATCATCTGGCTTACTTGGGAGACTCCGACGTCGGTGAAAATTCCAACGTCGGCGCTGGAACCATCACCTGCAATTATGACGGCGTGAGCAAGCACAAAACCCAAATCGGAAAAGACGCTTTCGTCGGCAGCAATTCCACGCTCGTTGCGCCGCTCGAAATCGGGGATGGCAGTTATATCGGCGCAGGTTCCGTAGTCACCCAGGCGGTACCGCCCGAAGCTCTGGCGATAGGCCGAGCGCGGCAAGTCAACAAAGAGGGCTGGGCGGCGAAGAGGAAAAAGAAGAAGAAGTAGTTATTTCTTTGAAGTTCTTACCACCACCAAGCGCGCCACGTCGCCATCGTCGGTGGTGACGTAACCTACGGTCACTTTCACCCGAACCTTCAGCTTTCCCTCGATGCGCGTGTCGGATTTGATGGAAAAAGTGTGCTTTTCGGCCGGCTTGCCCAGGATGCTGCGCGACACCGTGATCTGGGTGGCCGTCAGCTCGACAATTGGCCCGGAAAAGGTCTGGTCGTACTTGGGCTGGCTTTTAGAGCTGTCGCTCGGGCCCGATTTATCGCTGTTCGATTTGTCGATGCTCGCGTTTTCCTGCGCCCATCCGCCAGCCGCGAACAGCGCCCCCGCAACAATCAGCCGAGTCGCGAAGCGGAGCCGCACTCTTGCATGATAAACCAACCCGGTTGGGGCCAGACCGGGGCTGGTATTAAACTTCGTCAATGTATTGAGCCGGTTGGACTTCGGGACTTAGGGAATCGGCTGCTCACAACACCAGAACAGGGTGATAAAGATTGGGCAGACGCACCTCCCCGATCGCGATCAAATCGCCCTCCGGATTGATGGCCTTTACGTATTTCGATCCGGCTCTCTCCACGAACGGCGACAATCGGAAATCCTTGCCGTGCCGGATTTGGCCCACGGTGAGCGCATCGACGGTTGCGTTCGGAATCTCGGGTAAAACCATCGCGGAGGGAATCAGTGCCTGGTCTAACGCACCTGCGCGCGCCAACTCCTCCAGCGCCTCTAAGGTGCGCGCCTGGCTCTCGGTGAACTCACCGGAGGCAGTACGCCGCAACGACGCGAGGAAAGCCCCGCAGCCAAGCTCGCGCCCAACTTCGTGCGCGATGCCGCGAACATAGGTTCCCGCCGAACAGCGGACCGAAATGCGTGCGGTGGTTCCGTCGAATTCTTCCAGATCGAGCGCGAGCACCTGCACCTCCACCGGCTCCAATTCCACGGCAATGTTTTTTCGCGCCAAACGATAGGCCGGCGTGCCCGCAATTTTTTTCGCTGAGAACGGAGGCGGCGTTTGCAGAATGGTTCCGCGAAAGCGATCGAGCACCGCTTCCAAATCCGCGCGCGTGAAATGCGGAGCAACCGGTTCGGATATGGGCGCGCCCTCCCGATCATAGGTGTCGGTGGCCCATCCGAATTGCAGTCTCGCGTGGTAGGTCTTTTGGTTGGCGTTGAAGAATTGTGCCAGGCGCGTGGCGCGCCCGAGCACCAACGGAAGAACTCCGGTGGCCATCGGATCTAACGTGCCCAGGTGTCCCACCTTGCGCGTCTTCGCCAGACGCCGCATGCGATTCACAACATCATGCGACGTAAGACCTTCCGGCTTGTCGACTACGATTACGCCATCCACAGGTCCACTGTAACAATGTGCGGAAGGAAACCAAGCGGGACCGCGACACGTCGATTTGACTTAGGCAGCCTGATCCGCGAGAGCAGTTCAGTTGCCGGCCGGTAGGCATCTTCCTCCGAGTGCTTACCGGCTTTTATTTCCCGAGGGAACGCTCGACCGCGCGAGGGATGCTGCCTGGCAGTTGATAGCGGGCGAAATCTTCGGCGCCGCACCACGCTACCTGCGGCGCCTCATCGGTCAGAGTAAATTCCTCCGACTCAGCGCTAAAAACAAAAATCAAATCGTGATGCAGATGAAACGGTTCGCCTTTGCGCGCGGGAATTCCGTGCACGTCCATGCCGACCAGCCGCGGCGCTCCAGCGTCTGGGATCCGCACAGCGGTCTCTTCGATGGCTTCGCGGCGCGCGGTGTCACTCATTGTCACATCGCTCTCCTCGACATGGCCGCCAGGGAGCAGCCAGCGCTTATGCCGGTGATGATGCATCAGCAGATACTGCCGGCCGCCAGGATGCAGCACGACGGCCGTGCAGGTGATGTGGCCGGGATGAAACTGATCGCGAGAAAACGGCTTCGAGGTGAATTCGAGCAGCGCGAGAGTCAGTTCACGGCTCTTTTCTTCCTCGGGCGCTGCATCGAACGCACGCACCAGCGCGAGCGCTTCAGTGGTGTTACGCATCAGGAAGCCCTCATCAAAAGTCGATCGCCGAGAGCACTTCGGAAGGCCGCTTGTCGAAGGCGCGGCAGATGGCGAGCAGACTTTCGATGCTCGGCAGATTGGCGCCCCGTTCGATGGAACTGATCTGGGAGATGCTGAGCTTGGTGGCCGCGGCCAAATCTTTCAGCGACCAGTCCCGCTCCACGCGCAGCATCTTGATCTGGTGACCCAGACGTTCGCGCAAACGATCCTGCGCGGTGCGTCCGAACCCGTATTTGTCGATCGCGTTGAGCAGCGTTTGCCGGAGATGCGCGAGGGAAAAAGGCTTCGAAATATAATCGAACACCTTCAGCTTGAAAGTGGCGCGCATATCTTCGAGCGACGGATAACCGGTGACGATGATGACGCACAGCAAGGGGTAGGCGGCAAGCAGTTGTTCCAGCACTTTGTCGCCTTTGAACTCACCCATCTTCATGTCGAGCAGCACGATGTCGGGCAGCCGCTGCTCACAGGCGGCGAACAAGTCATCGGGATGACCGAAAGCGCGGATGGAATACAATCCATCGTCCTTGAGCGCGTCTTCGAGGTAATTGCAGAAATCGGGATCGTCGTCCAGGATCGCGAGATCCACCAGGCCATTGATGTTGCCCAACTTGAGTTGGGATGGATCGGGCGCGGGATCGGATGCGCGCTCGGATATGGGCTTGATTGCCAATTTAATTCGCTCCCACCGAACGCTTCACGCACGGAGCGGGCAGTGTCACTTCGAGACAAGCGCCGCCCTCCGCCCGGTTCGACGCCGTGATGGTTCCCCCGTGCTGATGAATAATGCCTTCCGCCACCGTGAGCCCCAGCCCGGTGCCCTTGGCGTCCAGCCGCGAGGAGACGAACGCTTCAAAAATGTCGGGCAGGACGTCGGCCGCGATGCCCGGGCCGTTGTCTTCCACGGTGACCGAGATCCAAGGCTGCGCATTGCGATTCAGGCGTTTGGAATGAACCGCGATTTCACCCCCGATCTCACCTGCTGCCGGGACGGCATAGAGCGCGTTGCGCAGCAGATTGACGAACACCTGCACCAGGCGATCCGAGTTGCCGGTGACCACATCTCCCGCGTCCACGTGATTGGCGAAGCGCGACGCGGCGGCCTTTTTGTCGATGGCCACCAGCGCCCAAGCTTCGTCGATCAAATGGCGCAGCGGAACCGGCTCCATGTGTTGTTTGCGGACGCGCGAGAAATCCACCAGGCTTTCGCTGATGCGGCGGATGCGCTGGGTCACGCGCAGCATGCGTGCCAGGCGCTCGAGCGTGGCGGAATCGTCGGTAGTCTCGGTGAGCTTTTCAATGGAACCTTGCAGCACAGTGAGCGGCGTGTTGAGCTCATGCGCGACGCTGGCGCTCAGCAGACCCAGGCTGACCAGACGGTCCTGCGCTTCCAGTTTGCGGAGCGCTTCCTCCAGATCTTCTTCCCGCTTGCGCAATTCGATGACTGTGGCGTTGCGCGATCGCATGATGTGGCCGATTTCGTCGGCCGGGATGAAGGCTTCGTTGATCAGCTCGCGATCGCGGTCGCCATGTTGCGTGGCTTGATCGGCTTCGAGCATCAGTTGCAAGGGGCGATAGACGTACAGCGGCATGATGGTGGTTTCGAGCACCAGCACGGCCAGGATGTAGATGGCGCCGAGCACAATGAACAAGTTGGTCTTGGCGTGGTCTGGAAGGTAAGGATACAGCGCGAAATAGACGCCAAGGGCGAGGATCAGGAAGAAGACGTTGTGCAGCACCATCAGCTTGAGGCGCACTTTGAGATCGCCGAAAAGCCGGGTGACACGCTTGGGAGAACGCAATCGCCTGGGCGAGTGCGACTGCACGGGCGCCGGAACGCTGAGGGATTGTGAGTGGGTCACGAGTGTACCTGTTCTATACGATTCTACGCTGGCTGCTTGGGGACCGGGACTGGGGTTGGGTGAGCGTCCCATAAAATGGAGCTGATGAATACAATGAGCGCGATCTCGTCCGATGCACTGGTGTTCTTCGGAGCAACCGGGGACCTGGCCTATCAACAAATTTTCCCTGCGTTACAGCGGCTAGCCAAGCGCGGGGAATTGAACATGCCGGTGATCGGAGTAGCGAAATCTGGCTGGACGCTGGATGATCTCAAGAAGCGCGCGCGCGCGAGCGTGGAGCACGGCGGCGGGTTGGACTCGGACGCCTTCGCCAAACTGACCGGCGCGCTCAAGTACATTGACGGCGATTACACCGACCCGGCGACCTTTCTCCAGCTGCGCGAGTTGCTCGGCGCGGCCAAGCACCCGCTGCATTACCTAGCGATCCCTCCCGTGCTTTTTGGCGAGGTGGTGAAGCAATTGAAGTCCGCGGGCTGCTCGGACGGCGCGCGTGTGGTGGTGGAGAAGCCCTTCGGACGAGATCTGGATTCCGCCCGGATGCTGAACGCGACGCTCCACACCGCATTCCAGGACGAGGATATTTTCCGCATCGATCATTTTCTGGGAAAGAACGCGGTGCAGGATATACTGTTCTTTCGCTTTGCGAATGCATTTGTCGAGCCGATCTGGAACCGGCAGTACGTGGAGAGCGTTCAGATTACGATGTCGGAGAACTTTGGCGTGGCCGGCAGAGGAGCCTTTTACGAGCAGGCGGGCGCCATGCGGGACGTAGTGGAGAACCACTTGTTCCAGCTGCTTTCGAATGTTGCGATGGAGCCGCCGGTGAGCATGGAGACTCGGAATCTGGGCGACGAGAAAGTGAAAGTGCTGCGCGCTATAAAAACCCTGGAGCCGGGCGACGTGGTTCGCGGCCAGTTCAAGGGCTACCGCGATGAAAAAGGCGTCAAGCCGGATTCGACGGTCGAAACCTTTGTGGCTTTGCGCCTCTACATCGATTCGTGGCGCTGGAAAGGCGTTCCGTTTTACATCCGGGCGGGGAAATCGCTGCCGGTGACTGCCACCGAGGTGACAGCCGTGCTGCGCCAGCCTCCGACTATGTTTCCGCAAGTAACCGCAGGTCAAAACTATTTGCGATTCCGTGTCTCGCCCGACCTGGCGATCGGCATAGGAGCGCTGGTGAAGAAGCCGGGCGATGCGATGACAGGCGATGCGGTGGAGCTTCTTGCGACCGAAAATTCCGGTCCCACCGAACTGCTTCCCTACGAGGAATTGCTGGATAACGCCATGCACGGCGACCAGATCCGATTCGCCCGAGAGGATTACGTGGAAGAAGCCTGGCGGATTGTGCAGCCGGTCTTGGACAACGAGGTTTCGCTTCGTTTCTACGATCCAGGTACGTGGGGACCGGCGGAGGCGGACGCGCTCACTTCGGCCGCCGGCGGGTGGCGGAATCCTGCTTGACGCCCCACATCCGAAAACCACCCAGGAAGGCGTTATTGTTGCTTCCCAGAGTGGTTTTGTCCGGCAGTTCTTTCAGCTTCTTCACATTTCCGCCGCCCAGGACGACGTAATCCGCCGCGAGCGCCGCTCGCAGCTCAGTGACAACTTTGATCACCTTGCGTTCCCATTTCTTTCGGCCCAAGCGCTGCAGACCGCGGAGCCCAAGATAATCTTCGTAAGTTTTGCCGCTCTGGTAGGGCAAATGCGCCAGTTCCATAGGCTGGAGCACGCCATCCACGATCATCGCGGAGCCCAGGCCGGTACCCAAGCCGAGGAATAGCATTCTGCCGCCTTCGTAACTTCCCAGGGCCTGCATGGCCGCGTCGTTGACGATCTTGACGGGCCGGCCGAAGGCCTGGCGAAAGTTGAACCCCACCCAGCCTGCGCCGAGATTAAAGGGTTCACGCAGCGGCCGGCTGTGCACCACCGGGCCTGGATAACCGATGGAAACCGCCTCGTACGGACGATCTTTGAGCGCGGCCTTCACTTCCCTCAGCATGTCGTTCACGGTGAACGAAGCACCCGAGACGATCTTGATCGGCAGCTTCATGCCGGTGGCCAGCACCTTGACGTGCGTGCCGCCGACGTCGATAACCAGGATTTTGGATGGCGTGATTTTAGATGGCGTAGACACAATTGAACGATAGCAACTGGGGTTGGGGATTAGGGATTGGGGGTTGGCAAAAGGGCCGAGGTTTGAAACGCCCGGCCCACTCACCCCTGGCGAAATCCTAGTTGTAAGGAATCTCCTCCGCGCCGTTTTCAACTTCGGCGACGGCATACCCAAAATTGAGATTGGTAGCCGTGAAGGATACGGGGTTGGAAATATTCACCACGAGCAGGGAGCCGGTACCTGCCGGAAGCGACTCAGTCACCCAGGATGGCACGGTGAATTGCAAGTCTTGCTGCTTAGCCAGGCATAAGAAATCCGCGCCGATCGAGCTGCCCTCGGAGTCCCCGCTGATTTCGACGTAGGTTCCCGACTGGCCACCTTCCCAGGTCACATGTATGCCGGCGGAGCGCGTGACGGAGGTGGTACTGGCCATGTTGGTCCAGCTAAACAGAGGAGCGCCCAAGTCAACCGTAGCGCTGAAGGAGCCGACGCTCGGGCTGGTGGTGCCGCCGCTCCCATTGAAAACGAAGGACCCGCCCGACGAAGGGATAAAGCCGGCCTTGAGCTGGGCGTCGTACAATCCTATTTCGCCCAGCAGCGACAATGAGGTTAGGGTGGCGCTGCCGTCCGGTCCGCTCACCGTGATAGTGCCCGCGTCGAGCGCGGTCTCTTTGAACGGCGTAGTGGGCGTGGTGGTGGATAAAACTTCCTGATAAACGACGCAGCTCCCGATGGATGCCTGCTGATAGCTGGCATAATTTCCGAATTCAGAGCCCTGGATGCTATAGAAGATGCCGAGCGCATCGTCAGCGCTGCTGGTGGTAGCCCTGAGATGAACCGGCGCCGTGAAAGGCTTGCTCACGGTGCGGACGCTGGTTGAGTGACTGGTTGAGGGGCGGGCAAGTGCCGACCCGTACGACGTGGTGGTTTCCGCGAGGATCGCCACGAATCCAATATTCACCGTGGCGTCACCGCTCAGAGAGGTCACGTTATATGGGCTGTTGGGATCGGAGCAGGCACCGCCATTCGGGTTCACTGCGACTGTGCCGAAGTTGCTGGCGGTGGAGCTGCTCCCGCTCACCAGCACGATTGAGACATTACAACCGGGCGTGACGCTTTCTGGAATGGTCACCACCACCTGGTCCACGCCGGGATATTGCGAACGGCCGCGATAATCGATATTCGCCGAGATTCCGCCGATATAAGCCGTCATCGGAATGCTGGTGAGATTGTCCAGATTGGCCGCTGGGTAAGTCTTGTCGTCGTTCTTGGTGTCCGCGCCCACGCCCGAGCCCCAGAGAATAACGGTTTGGCCGGGAGACGCCGAGAACGTGGGTCCGATCACCTTGTAATTGGCGTCGGTAACCACGGCCTCGCCGGTGCCGCCTCCGAAGATGGTATCCAGTCCGAACGCGCTCTGAACGATCTGGGTTTGGAACGAATTGCTGGCTTGAGTGCCGTTAGTCACCGTGAAGGTTGCCTGACCGGTGGGAGCAGTAGAAGGAAGAACCCCGGCAATCTGGGTGGCCGTGACGTAATAGAGGCCCGGCTGGTCCGGGATGGGGGTGCCGTTCACACTGACGGAGACGCTCACTCCATTCAGGCTGGTGGCCAGAGGAAACTTTTCAGAGAGATTGCTGGTGGTGGCCATGGCCGTGCCATAAATCACAAACAAGCTGCCTGGGGCGATGCCGTAGTTGGGCAGGCCGGCGACCAGGTTGCTGTAGTTATTCTGCACCGCCGTGATGTTGGGGCCGCCCGAGGTGCTGCTGGATCCGCCAAAGGTGTCAAATTCCAGAGTGATCAAAGTGCCGCTGATCGACTGCACATAGCTCTTCGCGTAGTTGCCGCCATTCGTCTTGGCAATGATGACGTCGCCCACTGCGGGTGTTATCGTGTTGCTGGAAAGCAACGCCGCGAAATCAGACGATATCAAGCTCTTGGTGAGGCTGTTATAGAGAGCAACGGTGCCAGGCAGGTCATATACGGTCGCCGATCCCACCACGCTGAAGCTGGTTCCACTCCATGTTATGTCCCCACTGCCGGATGTACTGACCGCACCGGTGTCGAGACTCAGCGTGGAACCCGCCGGTATGGTGGGGGTTCCGGTGACGTCGGCCAGAGCTACCACTGGAAATGCCAGAGCTAACACAGCTAAGGCGTGACATGAAAACAGCTTGGACATACTTCCTCCTCTTCGATTGGCACAGCAAAGGCTGCGGTACGGCAAAAGCATGATTTTTGAAATCCCCTATTCGATGTTAAGTGACGCCACGGGGCCAAACGTATCAGGCCACGCTTCAGAATTGGCCTCAGTATACACTGAGGCAGCATGCATTTGGAAGGGTTTCCAGTACCAGAAGCTCAGGTGAATACCTGATTTAGTCGCCGGTGACAGGCTCTTCGGCCAGACGCCCGCTCGGGATCTCTTGATCCTTATATTGCAGTTGGTACAGCTTCCAGTAAATGCCACGCACGGCGAGCAACTGCTGATGCGTGCCGATTTCGCGCAGCTTGCCTTTGTGCATGACAATGATGCGGTCGGCGCGCTGGATGGTGGAGAGACGATGGGCGATGACGATAGAGGTGCGGCCCTCCACCAGTTGCTCGAGCGCCTCACGAATGCGCAGCTCGGTTTCGGTGTCCACGCTCGAAGTGGCTTCGTCCAGGATCAGGAAGCGGGGATTGTGCGCCAGAGCCCGCGCAAAATTGATGAGCTGTTTTTGGCCGGTGGAATATCCCGCGCCACGTTCGCGGACGGGCTGCGCAAATCCTTCCGGGAGGGTCTGGACGAAGTCCAATAAGTTGACGCGCGCGGCTGCGCCGGAGAGCTGGTCATCGGAAATGCCGGCGGTGCCCAGGCGAATATTTTCGGCAATGGTTCCGGTGAACAAATGCGGGTCCTGTAAAACCACTCCGAAGTTGCGGCGCAAGTCTTCCAGATCGAAATCGCGAATATCGATTCCAGCGATGCGGATCACACCGCGCTGCACTTCGTAGAATCGCAGGAGCAGGCTGGCGATGGTGGTCTTCCCCGCGCCGGTGTGGCCCACCACTGCAATCGTCTCGCCGGGCTCGATGCGGAAGCTGACATCGCTCAGCACCCAATCTTCGCCGTTGTAGGCAAACCAGACGTGGTCGAACTCCAGAGCGGCGGGTGAGCGCGGGAAGGGCGCCGGTTGAGCGGGCGATTGGATCTGGACCGGCGTGTCGAGCAGCTTGAACACGCGCTCGGCGGCGGCCATGGCCGATTGCATGAGATTGTATTTTTCGCTCAGATCCTGGATCGGACGGAAGAATCGCATTCCATATTGAAAGAAAGCCACCAGCACGCCGATTTGAATAGCGCCCCCGCGCACGCGGAATCCGCCGTAGGCGAGCAGCAACGCCAAAGCCAGCATGCCGAGAAATTCGGCGATGGGATAGAACCAGCCGTAGGCGATGATAGCGTCCTTATAAGCGTCCATATGATCCCGATTAATTTGTTCGAATTCGGCGCGGCTGCGAGCCTCGCGATTGAAGAGCTGGAGAACGGCCATGCCGCTGATGTGTTCCTGCAAATAAGACGCCGGAACTGCATGGTGACCAGGATCACGAACGGCATCACGGCCAGCAAGAACCCGGTCATGCCGGGGCTCAATTCCAGCATCGCGATGACGACGAAGCTCAACATGAGCAGATCCCCCAGGATCATCAGGAGACCGGAGGAGAATAGTTCGTTGAGCGCGTCGACGTCGGTAGTAATTCGAGTGACCAGGCGGCCGACCGGGTTGTGGTCGTAGAAGGACAAGTCCAGACGCTGCAGCCGGGCCATCATTTCGCGCCGCAGGTCGAACATGGCTTTTTGTCCCACCCACTGCATGATGTATTGCTCGCCGAAATCGCAAAACATGCCGCCGATCACCACCAGCAGGTATAGAAATGAGATCTGGGCCAGACCGGTCCAGGGGCTGGCAGCGAGGTACGGGTCGAGGACGGTATGAGTGACTTTCGCGGAGGGTGCGAGGTAGCGATCGACGGCCAGCGCGGTGAGCAGAGGGCTGATCACTTGCAGCACGGCATTGAAGAGCAGCAGGATCAGTGCGGCAACGACAGGCAGTTTGTAGGGCCGGATGTAAGTGAGCAGGCGTCGCATCAAACGCCCGTCGTAGGCTTTTCCTAGAACCTCTTCTTCCACGTAATTCCAGTTTAGCTTGGGGCTCGGCTCCGCCTTACGGCGCTTAGTCGACAACGCTGCGAAAGGCGAGTACGGCGTTGAGACCGCCGAAAGCGAAGGAGTTTGAAAGCGCGTACTCGATGTCGGCTGGGCGGGCGGTATTGGGGATGACATCCAGGTCGCAAGCCGGATCGGGCTCGCTGAAGTTGGCTGTGGGTGGCAGAATGCGATGCTTTAACGCGAGCACTGTGGCAGCGGCTTCGATAGCGCCGGCTGCGCCCAGTGTATGGCCGTGCATGGATTTGGTGGAGCTTACCGCGAGACGATCGGCGTGCGCGCCGAAGACCTGGCGGATGGCGGCGGTCTCGGATGCATCATTCGATAACGTCGCAGTGCCGTGCGCATTGATATAACCGATCTGGTGCGGTTCCAGACCGGCATCGGAGATGGCCGATCGCATGGCGCGAGCGGCGCCGTCGGGAGAAGGCTGGGTGATGTGGAAGGCGTCCGACGACATGCCGCAACCGGCGATTTCGCCAAGAATCCGCGCTCCCCGGGCGCGCGCGGCATTGAGCGGTTCCAGCACCAGCATGGCGGCGCCTTCGCCCAGGATTAAACCCCGGCGATCCTTCGAAAACGGACGGCAGGTATCGGGAGAAACCACGCGCATAGCCTCCCATGCTTTGAGGAATCCGAGACTGAAAAAGGCTTCGCTCCCGCCGCTGATCGCCATTTCCGCGGCGCCGCTCCGGACCATCCAATAGGCTTGTCCGATGGCGTGATTGGAAGAAGAGCAGGCGGTGGAAATGGTATAGGTTGGCCCCACCACGCCGGTCTCGAGCGAGATGCGGCTGGCGGCCGCGTTTTCCATGGTGCGGGGGATGGTGAACGGATTCACGCGCGGAATGTTGTTGCGATAAAGGTTGACGAAGCCCTCGTCTTCGGTGGTTTGGCCGCCCACGCAGGAGCCGGTGATGATGGCGGTGGACTCGCGCAGTTGCTGGGTCCATTCGATGCCGGCCCCGGCGATGGCTTGGCGCGCCGCGATTACACCGAACTGCGCGAAGCGATCGAGCAGGCTGATTTCTTTTTCGTCGAAGTGCTCCGAAGGCTGGAAATTGCGAACCTCGGCGGCGCTCGAAAAGCGCAGCAGCGCGGGATCCACTGCCTGGAGGGGCGCAATGCCCGAGCGTCCGTCTTTCAGCGACTGCCAGAATTCGGCGGTATTGTGGCCGATTGCCGAGACGACTCCAAGGCCCGTGACAACCACCCGGCGGGGCGACACGTTAAGCGCCAACGGCCGCCTGGTTTCCTTGTTGACCCTCCAATAGCTTCGCCAGACCGTCGATCACATCTCGAACCGAACGAAGATTTTTGGCGGCTTCGTCTGGAATATCTATATTGAATTCGCTTTCCACCGCAAACAGGATGTTGATGCCGTCCAACGAATCGAAACCGAGTTCCTGGAAGGTGCTATCGGCGGTAATCTTCTCGTGGGGAAGATGCTGGGTCGTGGCAATCACGGTTCTCACTCGCGCCGTTAGTTCTTCGTAGGACATAAAATGTCGGTTACCTTCTTGAAATGAAATCCTAGCTCTATTAATTTCGGCAAAATTTCGCGCACGGCTTGGAGCGTGACTCCAATGTCGGGACGGTGCTCAAGAACTCGGCCATCGTGCAAGCAGAGAATCGCGCCCGGCGTAGCGCCATGAAGCAGGCGGGAGACCACGGCGGCGCTCTGCATTTTCCAGTCTAGCGCGATGGTGCTCCACATTACGCCGCGCAGGCCGAGATGGTTCTGGGCGGCCCGAAGACCGAACCAGCGCGCACCATACGGCGCGCGGAAATAGCGGGGACGAATACCGGTAGCGTGCTCGATAGCTTCTTGAGTCTGGCTTAATTCTTGCTGGATGAAGCCGGCGGATTTGAGCGCGAGGAGCGGATGGGAGTGGGTGTGGTTGCCGATCTCGTGTCCAGCGCTGGCCACGTCGCGAGCCACGGCGGGCAGGCGGCGGACATTCGCGCCACATTGAAAGAAGGTGGCAGGAACACGGAAGCCAGCCAGGATTTCAAGCACCTGGGTCGTGGATTCGCTGGGTCCGTCGTCAAATGTAAGCGCAATGGCGGGTCGAGTATCCGTTCCGCAGCCTTTGTAAACCGAGGGAGCAAGCCAGGAGCAAGACGGGACGCGAACAGCGTAGGCCAGAGCACCAGCGGACACAACGGCAACGCCACTCAGGGCAGTTTCGACGATTTCGGTCATGCCTATGCGCTAGCAGGCCTATGCGCTAGCAGTAAGATTAGCAGGGTAAAGAAAAAGCCGGGCGCTCGGGGGGCGTCCGGCTGCGAATGGGGGGAAACTCGGTTAGGCCAGCAAGCCGCCATGCCCCAGGCAGGCGACTTCCCAACCCGAGACACGGTAGCGCGCCAGCATCGGGGGGAGCATCAAATCCACAACGTTGGGTTTGGCCGAGCGGAAACAGCCGGGAGCGGAAACAATCGGAACATCGTCTTTATAGCCCAGCAAGAAGAGATTGCCGGGCTCCACGGGGGCCAGAAAACGCTCAATTTGACATCCGGCGCGAACCATCGCCCGGCCCACCACATCGTCGGGTCCGGCCGGAGCGGTAGTGGAAGCGATCAGCACAGCGGTTGGTTTCGCGCGGAGCAGATGCTGGAGAGAACGGGCCACCGCGGATTCCTCTTCCACCGACGAGAGAACAAAGCTGGCGCTGGTCCCGATACGGTCCAAACGCTGACGCATTATATTTTCAAACAACTGTCTGGCCCGTTCCCCGTTCACCGGGTCCGTGTAGAGAATTGCCACGGCCGGCATGCGGATGGGCCGGGCCTGCAAAATGGGACCTCTTTCCTTGACGATCGAAATCATCGCGTCCAGTTCCGGTTTAGCGACTGCGAACGGAGTGCTCTTGACAGTAGCCACCCGTTGCCCGGAGCGCGCGTAAGAAAAATTGAGAGACGTGGCGATGGCCATGCTGGCCGTGCAATTGATTTGCTTTAACAGCTCATCGTCCACCAAGAGGCAACACCCCTCGGTAGTGAACAAGTTCGCCCTCCCCCCAGCGGCAAGACGGATTTCGAGCGCTCCACAGCCGATTTCGCTCGCGACCTGCATGACAGCGTCATCCTCGCCAACTTCACCATCTTCCAGCTCAGTCACCCAGACCTCGTTCATTCCTTCGGTCTCTAGCATCCGAGCATCTTCTTCGCTGATCACGTGGCCCTTGGCTAACAATTTCTTGCCACCGGCCCGAAATATCGTGCAGCAAAGTATTCTTCCGGTTGACTGCTTGACATCAATGGTCTGCGCCTTCATCGACCGATGGCCCTCCCGGAGTCCTAGCTAAGTATGTTTACAAATTATACACAGGCGTAGTGAGAAAGCCAGAAAAAAATCTCAACTAGCCATGAATTTTGAAAGGAAAGCCGAAAATTGAATGCAGAAGTCAAAGGCGCTTGGGGCTGGGCAACTGGACTAGTTCTTTGTTGGAATTGAGGGATAAAGCAGGTACCGGATCTAACCTAAGGGCTTTCAGCACAGCGATTTCGTCGCAACACTGGAATTTAGGGCAGGACAAACAATCCTTCCAGACCTTAAGGGGAAGCTGGCCGCGATCGGTTTGTTCGAAACCCATCTTCTGAAAAAACTCGGCGACATAGGTGAACGCGAATATCGTGTACAGGTCGTTGTTAATGGCTTCGTTCTCGAGTGCCTCCATCAGGCAAATGCCGATCCCTTGCTTCCTGGCCTCTGGGGCCACCGCCAATGACCTTATTTCACCCGAGGTGGGAGTATAAAAGTGCAAGGCGCCGCACCCGAGAAGCTGCGAACCAGAGTATACAACCGTGAAATCGCGAACATTTTCTGACATTTCAAACTCAGTTCGGGGCAGCATAACGCCTTCGGCCGCGTAAGAGTTGATCAGCTGAAGCAGCGCGGGAATGTCGCGCATTGTCGCCTTCCGAATAGTGAGGGACTCGCGGGCCACGGGGATTTTGGAGGCTGGAGCTAGTACCGGGACCTCCATTACCGGCAGCTCTGAAGTACTGTTAAACATTGGGGTACACCGCCGTAGGCGCAATCAATCGAGTGCCAAGCGGATCTCCCGCCAGCAGTTTCCCAATGACTCCCGGAAGGGCACCGGGAGCAATAATAACTTCGGCCGCTCCGGATTGAAGCGCCTCCACGGCCGATTCCAGCTTGGCGCGCATCCCACCGGTAGCGACTCCGGATTCGATAAGCCGCCGGCATTGATCGGTATTTAATGCGGAATGGACAGCATTATCTTCGCCTCGCACGCCATCGACATCCGTCAAGAACAGGAGCTTGTCCACCGAGAGCGCTCCCGCCACCGAGACGGCCATTTGGTCGGCATTGACGTTGAAGAACCGACCCTGGGGATCGCCGGCCAGACAGGCAATAACAGGTAAATATCTTTCCGCGAGCAATACATTCAAAATGCGGACGTTGGATCGAATCGGCTTGCCAACCCATCCAAGTTCCTCGCTCATTTGTCGCGCTTCCGTCAGCAACGCGTCCATGCCCGTGAGTCCGACGGCCTGTACGCCGCTCGCGATGAAGGCCGCTACCAGTTCGCGATTCACCGATCCGGCCAACACTTTGACAACCGCGTCCAGCACTTCAGGCGTGGTCACTCGCAGGCCGTTCACGAAATGGCTCTCGATGCCGTGGCCGGTCAGATAACGCGTCATCTGTTTACCGCCGCCGTGAACGACGACCACCTGGTGGCCTTGTTCGATGGCCCAATGGATTTCCCGAGCCAGGCGCTGGCGCGATTCCGCGGCGTCGAGCAACGTGCCGCCGAGCTTGATGAGTATCTTCAAAGCAGGTCTTCTCACAACAGTGCCATCACAACAGTCCTAGCGTTTCCTCGCAGCCGAGGATCAGATTCATATTCTGGATCGCCTGGCCTGCTGCGCCCTTCACCAGATTGTCGATGGCGCTGACGACGATGGCTCGGCCAGTGGCGGCATCAAACTGGAATCCGATATCGCAGAAATTGGTGCGATTGACGGCCGCGAGGTCGGGAAGGCTGCCGGGCCGATAGAGACGGACGAACGTCTCGGTTCGATAGTGACTGAGATAAATATCGAGCAGGTCCCCTGCTGAACTGATATTGCACGTGCGCACATAAATGGTTTCGAGAATGCCGCGCTCGATGGGCAGCAAGTGCGCGGTGAAGCTCAATTCCGGTTCGTCGAGACCGGAGACCATCAAGACTTCAGCCACATGGCGATGATCGAGCACCGAATAGACGGAGAAATTGTCCGTGACTTCGCAAAAGCTGGTTTTGAGGCTGGGCTTGCGGCCGGCGCCGCTCACGCCGGACTTGGCGTCGCAAACGATTCCGGCAGATCGATCGGCCACGCCGCTTGCGACCAAAGGCTGGATGGCGAGATTCGCGGCCGTGGGATAGCATCCGGGATTCGCGATCAGGCGAGCGGTGCGAATTCGCTGGCGACAAAACTCGGGGAGACCATAGACGGCCTCGGCAAGCAAGTGCGGTGCGATGTGCTCCTGTTTATACCAGCGGGAATAAGTGGCCGCGTCTGGGAGCCGGAAGGCGCCGCTGAGATCGATGACCTTGGCCCCGGCGTCGAGCATGGCAGGCGCGAGTTCCATGGAGACTTCAGGCGGCGTGGCGAGAAATACGACCGCCAGACCTTCGGCGGCAACGGCGTCCGGAGTACAAGGGGCGTGGCGGGGCTGCGGATGATTGATGGGCGCCGGACGTCCGCTCTGATCCTGACGGTGTTCGAGGAGGACCGGCTCAACTTGCGGATGGGAGGCGAGGAGGCGCACGAGTTCCTGTCCACTGTAGCCACTGAAGCCGACCACGCCTGCCTTATATTTATTCATTACTCTGAATAATTATACTAGCACGGATCGTGGGTGGTGGATACCGATGCAACGCAAGAGTGTCCACTACCGGATTGGCCGGGTGTGTCATCAGGACGCTATCCGGTTCGTGCGCGACCTATCCTTCCGGTTAGAGTAACAATCGGGCCGGTTAGATTAACAACCGGGGTGCGCCGCGGATGTGCTTGCAGAATCAGGATGATACGCACAGCATCCGGATGGAAAGACAACTGCTCTTTGTCATCTGCTGGGAGGCGACTCGGATCCAACCCCGGGGCCCCGTGCCATCGAGCGCCCCACCCCGACCGCGCTCCCAGCGCTAGTCTATTCAGCCGGCTGCCGCGCCACCAGTTCCGCAACAGCCTGGCGATCGCCGGGCTCCCCGAGCTCGCCCTCCCTATTATGCAAGATTCGCCAGCCGTCAAACAATGCGCGCAGCTCGCCGGGATAAGCGCGCGTGGGGGTACCCGGCGGTGGATCAAGAAGCACGATCATGATGAGCAGGCCGCCGGATCGAAGGACGGATTTCATGACGGGAATCAGGCTGCGCTGGAAATAGTAAGACGAGAGTACAAGGTCAAAGGTCCCTGGCGCTATTTCCAACCCGGTGGCTTCCAGATCCACCAATCGGGCGTCGATGCGTGGGTGCGCCCTCGCTAATAACAGGTCGATGGCGACGGGCGAGGCATCGAGCGCAGTGACGCGCCAGCCGAGTTCAGCCAGGTAGAGAGCGTTGCGGCCGGGTCCACAGGCCAGATCGAGCGCGCAGCCGGGAGCCACGCTCCCCGCGAAATCGACCACCAACCGCGGTGGTGATTTTGCCCCTTGTTCACCCGCCTGGTACCGCTGGTTCCAGCGCTCGATGCGGCTGCTCAAACCGCGGCGTCGCCACGCTTGGCGGCAAGCTTGAACACGCGCTTGAGGATCGAAACCGCGCGGTCGATCTCCTTCTCGGCGCATATATAGGGAGGCAGAAACCGCAGCACCGTGTCGTGCGTGCAATTCATCAGCAGGCCCTGCTCCATGGCGTCCAGCACCAGCTGCTTGCCGGGGAATGTCAGTTCCACGCCAATCATGAGGCCCTGGCCGCGCACTTCCTTGATGAAGTGAAACTGCTTCTGCAACTCTTCGAGCTTGGCCCGGAAATAGCTGCCCATTTTGTCGATGTGCGGCAAAAGCTCATCGAGAATGTCCATGAATTCCAGAGCAACGCGGCAGGCGAGCGGTCCACCGCCGAACGTGGAGCCATGCATGCCTGAGCCGATGGACTCAGCCGCGCGATCGTTGGCAACGATGACGCCCATGGGGATGCCGCAGGCCAGTGGCTTGGCCGCCACCATGACGTCGGGAAGCACGACGGGGTCGGAAAGCTGATAGGCGAAGTGCTTGCCGGTGCGGCCCACTCCGCACTGGATCTCATCGAAGATCAGGAGCGCGTTATAGCGATCGGCCAGCTCGCGCGCCTTGCGGACGTATTCGATCGACATGGGGAAGATGCCGCCTTCGCCCTGGATCCATTCGAGGATAATGCCGGCGGTGCGTTCGCTGACAATTTGTTCGAGTGCCACTTCGTCGTTGGGCGGAACGAAGTGCGCGCCGGGGAGCAGCGGCTCAAAATCGCGCCGATACTTTTCCTGACCGGTGATGGAAAGAGCGCCGAAGGTGCGTCCATGAAAGGAATTGTGCAGCGCGACAAGCTCGAATTTCTCAGGGCTGATTTTGCGGCCGTGAGCGCGCGCCATTTTGAGCGCGCCTTCCATGGACTCAGCGCCCGAGTTGCAGAAAAAGGTGCGGTGCAAACCGCTGGCTTTGGCGAGACGCTCGGCAAGCGGGCCCTGGTAAGCATGGAAATAGAGATTTGAGGTGTGCCACAAGCGGCTGGCCTGCTCGCGGATCACTCTCACCAGCCGAGGGTGCGCGTGGCCCAGGGCGTTCACTCCGATACCGGTGATGAAGTCCAGATAACGCTTGCCCGATGGGTCAAACACGTAGCAGCCTTTGCCGCGATCGAGCACCAGGGGATAGCGGGCGTAGGTCTGAAGCAGGTACTCGCTCTCGAGCGCCCGCACCTGGTCGAGAGCGTTGGTTTCGTCATGTTGGGGTGAAGCTGTCACCGGTAAAACAGTCGACATACGCCTTTATGATAGCTTGGGCGAAAATGCATTCAGCAGAGCTTGCGCTTTGAGCAGCATCTCGTCCCACTCCTCTTCGGGCTGCGATGGATAGACGATGGCTCCGCCTACGCCGATGCTGGCGACGCCGCGCTGAAAGACGGCGGTTCGGATGACGATGTTCAGGTCCAGGACACCGTTGAAGCCGATGTAGCCGATGCTGCCCGAATAGATCCCACGGGCTTCGGGCTCCAGCTGGTTGAGAATTTCGAGCGCGCGCAGCTTGGGAGCGCCGGTCATGGAGCCGCCGGGAAATGCCGCGCGGATACAATCGATGGCGGACACACCTGGTGCGAGCCGTCCTTCAACAGTGCTGACCATTTGGTGTACCGTGGCGTAAGTTTCCACCTGCATCATTTGCGGCACATGGACGCTGCCGGAGGAGCAGACCCGTGCCAGATCGTTGCGCGCCAGATCGACGATCATCAGGTTCTCGGCGCGATTCTTTTCGCTGGCGGCCAGCGCGGCGCGGAGACTGGCGTCTTCTTCCGGAGTGCTTCCCCGCCGGATGGTTCCTTTGATGGGCCGAGATTGGACGTGGCCCGAGCCGTCGATGCGCAGGAAGCGCTCGGGCGAGGAGCATGCGATATCGATATCGTCGAGATGAAGAAACGCCGAATGCGGCGCGGGATTCAGCTTGCGCAGCGTTTCGTAATAGGCGAGAGGCGAAACTTCGGTCGACACGCGCAGTTGGTTGGTGAGGCAAATTTCGTAGCTTTCGCCGGCAGCGATGCGGGACTGGCATTCGGCGATCTGGCGAAGATACGGCTCACGCTCCGTCCGCAGCGTGAATGCGCCGGAGGTACCGGGCGCTGCCTCCGGCATGTCGTCAGATAACGAGGCCAGGCACTTTTCAGTGATGTGGTCCGGTTCTCCGGAGGAGACCATCCATAGCGTATTCGCCGCCTGATCGATGGCGAGAAAGCGATCGACGCGAAGGAGAAAAGCATCGGGGAACGGCGAGCGATGTTCGCCCGGCGCGCCACATTCACTTTTGAGCTCGTATCCGAGATAGCCGACGTAACCCCCGATGAAGGGAAATGGCACAGCAGGCGCGTCCACTTCGATGTTGCGCAGACTGCGATCGAGCGAATCGAGGAAAGGCGCAGCCAGCACTTCACTACCGGTTCCCATGTACGAAAAGCGGCTCTGCGGGGAGACCAGCGAACTGTCGAGCCAGAATGCGTAGCGCTCACGCGAGAACAAGTTGCGAAAGATGGTTTCGGGCGCGGCAGGTAGTTGGATCTGGCGGGCGTAAATCTTAATTGTGCGGCGGGGAAGAAAATTGCGGAGAAGCGCCGCGCCGTATTCGGTAGCAATCGATTCCGGATGGAATTGCACGCCCCAGATGGGCCGCGTGAGATGACGCAAGGCCATCACAGCGCCGTCCTCGGTCCATGCGATTTTCTTTAGCTCGGGCGCCAGCGGCTCAGCAACGATCAGCGAATGATAGCGAATGGCGTTGAATCGCTCCGGGATGCCGGCGAAGAGCGCGTCGCCAGCGTGGATGATTTCAGCGGCGCGGCCATGCACGGGCTCGGCGGCGCGAATCACGTTTCCTCCAAAATGATGCGCGATCCCCTGGTGTCCCAGGCAGACGCCGAGCAAAGGAACCTGCGCTTCGGCGATCGCTTGCGCCGACACGCCGAAATCGCGCGGATTTTCGGGACGGCCGGGGCCCGGAGAGATAATCACGCTGTCGAAATCGAGGCGCTGGATCTGATCCCAAGTCATCTCATCATTACGAACCACGATGGGCGGGCACTGGGTGATCCCGGCGACCAGGTCCACCAGGTTGTAGGTGAACGAGTCGTAATTGTCGATGATCAACGTGGGCATCGGGAACTTTCATGATAGTCACAGCCCGTTGAGAACTTTCTGGTGCGATTTTTCTACTATTTGTCCCAGCTCTGCGATCGGCGCGTAGCGGGGGCTTGGTAGAGTGCGGCCAGAATGCTTCCCACACAGCAGAGCACGACACAACAGCAGTTCGACTTGGCGTACTGGGCGTCGCAGCCGCCGGAAGTGCAGGCGCTTCGAGCGATTACCGATGCGGATCAGCGCGCCGCACAAGCGGCTACGCTCGCCACCAACGGATTCACCATCGACGTGCCGATTATGGTGTGGGGATGGGATGCGTACCTGGTGATGACCATGCGGGAGCAATTCGGGTACACCTGGGTGCCCTCGGCGTTGCAGCCGCCAGTGGCCAGCGCACCAGGCGACACCGAACCCGGGGTGGCGGCGTACAATCCCCTGAATCCGCCGCCGGGCTCGATCCTAGTGTCCACGAACATCCAGAACTATCCACCGTACTCAGCCGCGCAGACGCCGCCGGCGCCAGCCGCGCAAGATCCGGTGGGAGTGCAATCGCTCGGCAACATTTATCTTTCGGTGGTGGGCGACACGTATCCCGATGGCGCCACATTCAGCGACACGCGAGGAACATTTGAGAAGCATATTGTGGTGACGCCGTTTGGACGGAGCGGCTATTGGGAGAGGATCGCGTAGCGCCGGGCGTCAACAGCTGGGCGTCCAGAGCAGGTTGCGGAACAATTACTGCGCTAAAATGGCCGGTATGCGCAGCCCATGGATTACCCCCCGAATGAAAGATCCGATCCGCACGCAGATGTATTACGCGCGCCAGGGCGTTGTCACCCAGGAGATGGAATACATCGCCAAGCGGGAACACGTGACCGGCGAACTGATCCGATCGGAAGTGGCGCGGGGCCGCATGATCATTCCGGCCAACATCCATCACACCAATCTGGAGCCGATGTGCATCGGGGTGGCGTCCAGCTGCAAGATCAACGCCAACATCGGAAACTCGGCCACCACGTCGAACATCGACGAAGAGGTGGAGAAGCTGAACTACGCGGTGAAGTACGGCGCCGACACCATCATGGATCTCTCCACCGGTGGCGATATCCCACGTATCCGGAAAGCCATCATCGATGCATCGCCCATCCCGGTGGGTACGGTGCCGATCTATGAAGCACTGGGGCGCGTGCGCCGCGTGGAAGATCTGAACATCAACGTGATGCTGGAAGTGATCGAGGAGCAGGCCGAGCAGGGCGTGGATTACATGACCATTCACGCCGGCGTCCTGGTGCAGTACGTTCCTCTGACCACCAAGCGCATCACCGGCATTGTGAGCCGCGGCGGCGCCATCCTGGCCGAGTGGATGGTGAAGAATCACAAGCAGAATTTTCTGTACGAGCACTTTGACGAGATCTGCAAGATATTTCAGAAGCACGATGTAAGCTTTTCGCTGGGCGATGGATTGCGGCCGGGCTGCGTGGCCGACGCGAGCGATGCCGCGCAATTCGCCGAATTGAAGACGCTGGGCGAGCTGACCAGGAAAGCTTGGGGGTACGACGTCCAGGTGATGATCGAGGGTCCAGGCCACATCCCGATGGACCAGATCCAGATGCAGGTGGAGAAAGAAGTGCAGATGTGCGACGAAGCGCCGTTCTATACGCTCGGCCCTCTCGTGACCGACTTCGCGCCTGGCTATGACCACATCACCTCGGCGATCGGCGCGGCGATGATCGGCTGGTACGGCGCTTCCATGTTGTGTTACGTCACGCCCAAGGAGCATTTGGGTCTGCCCAATCGCGAAGACGTGAAGCAGGGGATCATCGCGTATAAGATTGCGGCGCATGCGGCCGACATCGCGCGGCATAGGCCAGGCGCACGGGACCGTGACGACGAGCTATCGCGCGCGCGTTACAAATTCGACTGGCGCCGGCAGTTCGAATTATCGCTCGATCCTGAGACAGCCGAAGCGATGCACGATGAAACCCTGCCCGAGGAAGGCTTCAAGGACGCGGCATTCTGCTCCATGTGCGGTCCGAAATTCTGCTCGATGAATCACTCGGCCAAAACCGAAAAGTTCACCGCGGAAGAGGCGGAGGCAGTGCTGGCTGCGGCGCAGCCCATCGTAACCATACAGCAGTAGTGATCGAGGTAGGATGTGGTCATGAGAGTGACCGCTTCCAAACTGCGAGCCGACATCTACAACATCCTGGACGAGACGCTGAAGACCGGAATCCCTGTGGAAGTGGTCCGCAAGGGGCGCGTTCTGAAGATCGTTCCGAAACTAAGCCCGACAAGTTGAGCAAACGTGCGATCAATGTGCCGGCTCCCTTTCACCTCCTTGGTGGAACAAGCTTTGGATCAGGCCTGGGTGCGCGATCCATTTGGTGACCGATTGGTCGGGCGGCTTACGATTTATCGCTTCGATTCCTCTAGCAGGGTGGTGGTGTCCTCAATTGCTTTGCGATGTAGCGCGAGCACGCTCCGGTTTTGAATGCTGCGCCACGTGGCTGCGGCCTTTTGCGCCATCTCCCGGCCGTGGACGGCGTCATGGAACTTGGCTTCGACGGAAGCCAGGATGAAATACGCTCGCCCCATGTGACCGATGTTATTGTCATCCATGAATGGAGCTAGCGATAATTTTTGCGCCAGCGCAAAAGCACGGCCTGCGAAGTCGAGCGCGGAAATGCGGTCGCCTTCGGAAGCAAAGAGCAGCGACAGAGCTTCCTGGTCCGCCATGGCTTGGGAAATCAACGTAACGTTGCCTGAGTTCGCGAATGGTTCGGATTCGGCGAGAGATCGCCGGTATTGCTCTTCGGCCTCGCGTGGACGCCCCAGGCTTTCCAAGCGGTAGCCGGCGTATTCCTGTGCCAGTGCCAACTTCTCGACGATGTTGGCTGATTTCTGATTGGTCTTCATCACGCCTTCCAGCAGATCGATGGCCTCCCGCAGTTGAGCCAGGGACTCAGCGATGGCTCCAGGCGGCGGGTCGATGCTTGCCAGGCGGGTGAGGCTGGCCGCGACGTCTACACGTGCATTGACGTCCTCGGGGTCGGCGTCGGCCAGTTGCCGAGCCATGGCTAAGGACTTGGTGCAGGCGGCGCGTGCCTCCTGCGGGCGCCCCAGATTGGGGAAAAAGGGTACACCGAGAACTCCGGCGTAGTTTCCATAGGTGACCAGCAGGCCGCGTTGGAACGACACGTTGTGCGGATCGGCAATCACGAGCTGCTCGCGCAGCTGGATGGACCGGCTGTAAAGTTCCGCCGCGCGCTCCAGCTCGCCCATACGCATGTGCGTTCCCGCAGCCATCCCCAGCGCGACGCCCAGTTCCTGCTTCAGGCTGCTCTCATCTGGAAAACGCACGATCAGGCCGCGCAGCAAAGCGATCTCGCTATTAGCATGCAGCAACGCCAGCGGCGGGTTTCCATAGTGCAGGACATCCGCCAGGCGCCAATGAAGAAGCGCTTCCTGTTTCGCCGACGCCAGGTCCGAGGGCCGCATGAGGCCCAGGCGGTGGGCGATCGGAAGCAGCGTGAGGAGCGCGCTGGCCGCTGCCTCCCGTTGGCCGGCCCGATCCACCAAATCGGCCAGGCTGCTCTCCACGGAAACCCAGCGCAGCATCAAGTCTGGATCGTCCCTCTTGGCCTGATACAAGGGCCCAAGCAGCGCCTCCGCCTTACGAAAACTGAGCGATGCGCCGTCGAAGTCCCCCAGGCTGGGTCCATAGGCATCTCCCTGCAGGGCCCCGATCTTGAAGTACGCCTGGCTGAGCACCAAGCGGATACGCTGGTCCTGCCCGTCTTCCTTTTCGAGACGCGATAGGTAGTCGAGCGTGGTCTGGACAATCTTGCGCCGGGCCCCGACGGCTCCCGGAAGGGATTCAATGGCGCTGTGAACATCGAAGAGCGTGCGATTCGCCAGGTCCACCAGATCTGAGACGCGCTGCTCGGCTCGCGTGCGCTGGGCAGCTTCGGACTGGCGGGCCATTTCGGCGCGCCGGTACTGAGTTTCCGATGCGATGGTGGCGGTGACCAGGCTCGCAAATACGGCTGCGCCCGCGGCAAACCCCCAACGGTGACGCCGCAGCAATTTCCTCGCGCGGTAGGCGAATGATTCCTGCCGCGCCGCGACGGGCCGGCCATCCAGATAACGACGGATGTCTTCGGCAAAATGATCGACAGATGCATAGCGGCGGTCCGGTTCCTTCCGCATCGCCAGCAGCACGATGTTGTCCAGATCGGCGTCCACATTCCGCGCCCAGGCGCTGGGACGAATGACTGCGGTGTTGCAGACCGCGCGCTCCACTTCGGTGGCTGCGAAGCCCCCCATCTGATGCGGACGGCGCCCAGCCAGCAGCTCATACAGCACGGCCCCCAGCGAGTAAATGTCGGTGGCCGTGGTCATCGGATATCCCAGCACCTGCTCGGGGCTCGCGTAGTGCGGGGTGAATCGCCGCTCGGTGAGCACGGTGGTGCTGCGGCCGTCCACGGTTCCGCCCAGCAGCTTGGCCACGCCGAAGTCGAGCAGTTTGGGCGTTCCATCGGCCGCAACCAGGATGTTGCCCGGTTTCAAGTCCCGGTGAATCACCAGATTTCGGTGCGCGTAAGAGACCGCCTCGCAGATTCGCAGAAACAGACGGCAGCGAGCATTGATGTCAAGCGCAGCCTGACGTGAAAATTCCGTGACGGTCTGGCCTTGGACGTACTCCATGACGAAAAACGGGCGTCCATCTTTGGTAGTTCCGCCGTCCAGAACGTGTGCGATATAAGGATGATCGAGGTCCGCGAGAATCTGCCGCTCATAGCGGAAACGCGTGAGCACCGCGTCGGTGTCCATGCCGCGTTTGACCACCTTGATGGCTACATGTTTCCGGTACTGGTCGTCGTCGCGGGCGGCCAGATAAACCGCGCCCATCCCGCCGCGGCCAATTTCGCGGAGCACGCGATAGGCTCCCAAGCGTTCTCCGGGAAACGGCGAATCGATCAGCAGAGCTGCTTCGCCTTCCACGGCCGCTGAAATACCGGCGCCGTTCTTGCGGTCGGATTTCAGCAGGGACTCTATTTCCTGGCGCAGCTCGGTGTCGCCCAAACAGGCGTGCTCCAGGAACTGCTCCTGCTCACGGGGCGGAAGATCCGCCGCGGAAAGAAACAATCCTTCCACGCGATCCCAAGCGTGGACTCTCATGGCATCTGGAACAAGCATTGATTATCCGAGATTCGAGAGGGGCTACACCTCTCAGTTAGTAATGCGAAATACTGCGCACTTTTTTGAAAATTTTATTGACCGGAGTTTCGTTGTCCAGTTCGCGCTGTAACCAGGCCTGCGCCAGCCGAAGCTCGGCCCGGACTTTTTCGACGGGCAAATCGAGCACCTCGGCCGATTCCTCAGCGGTGAGACCTCCGAAAAACCGCATCTCGACGAGCCTGGCTTTGCGCGCGTCTTTTCGCTCCAGAGCTTCGAGCGCATCGTCCACCGCGATCACACTTGCCGGACGCTCCGTTCTGGCATCAATGGCCTCATCAAGCGGATAATCCGGCTCGCCACCACCACGCTTCTCGGCATTCCTGGCTCGCGCATGATCGATCAGCACCTGCCGCATCAACCGGGCGGTCACTCCCAGGAAATGGGCGCGGCTCCGAAAATCGGGCTGCTCCTGGCCGATCAATCTGACGTAGGCCTCGTGAACCAGCGCGGTGGGCTGCAGCGTGTGGCCGGTCCGCTCCCGGCTCAAATGCCGGTCTGCAAGATTTCGCAGCTCTGCATAGACCAGCGGCATCAGACGGTCGAGCGCGGTTTTGTCGCCCGCCGAAAAATCCCGCAGTATCAGTGTGACCGACTGTACCGCCACGACACCTTTGAACTTATTCTATGCTGTTGTGGCAGCGTGCGCGCAACCGTGAACCAACATTACTCGGCGACGTCGGGAACCAGCTCCACGCGATCCATGGCGAGAAACGTTTGAATGTGCGGGTGCGGGGATTTCTCCAGGTCCTTCACGGGACCAAAATAGATGGCTTCTCCTTTATAGAGCACGACAACCTGGTCCGCCACTTTGCGCATCAAGTCCAGATCGTGGGTAACCACGACGGCGGTGAGTTTCAGCTCGCGCTTCAACTTCAGCATCAAGTCAGAAAGCGTGTTCGACATGATGGGATCCACCATGGTGGTGGGCTCGTCATAGAGGATGCATTCCGGCTGGGCTGCCAGGGCGCGCGCGATGGCGACGGCCCGCTTGTAGCCGGTGGAGAGGTCTGCCGGGTAGGCGTCCTTAAACTGCAGCATGTCCACCATGGTGAGCAGGCCGTCGACGACGTCCTCTTTGTTGTGCTCGTCATAGTCGTCGCGCAGTTCGAGCGAGAAAAGGATGTTCTCGGCTACCGTGAGCGAGTCAAACAAAGCGCCGCTCTGGAACACCATGGTTACTTTCTTGCGGATCTCACGGAGCTGCGCCTCGGTATAGTCGGTAATGTCCTGGTAGGCGACGAAGACCCGCCCCTGATCCGGCTTCAGGAAGCCCATGATGTGGCCGAGACTGACGGACTTTCCCACTCCGCTGCGGCCGATGATGGCTACCGTCTCGCCTGCGTTCACGAAGAAATTGGAATCGACTAAAACAGGCCGGTCGAACGTCTTATAAACATGGCGAAACTCGATGTAGTGGAGCTTGTCTGTCACGGAAGCTCCGCTGGGCTCGGCAGCTTCGCTTCGAATTCCGCCCATTCCGCGGGAGTGTTGAAGTTGGCGAGGGTGGCAATGTCCACCGGTACCCAGACTGCTCCGATTTCCTTCACGAAGTCTCTCATTCTAAGTTGTTTATCGCGAATCGACCGGGCTAGTGCCGGCAGGCAGCGGCGATGGTAGACCGCGCACAAGGGTTCGGGCTGCCCGTACGGTCCGAGGGCTGCCACGCAGTTGCGCTCCGCGGTCTCAGCCCGGCGCAGCAGTTCGCGCAGCATGGGCGCCGTGATACAAGGCATGTCGCAAGCGACCAGAACATTCCAGTCCGTTTTCGTCATTTTCAGGGCGGTGTAGACGCCGCCAGCCGGGCCGCAACCGGGCAGTTCGTCGGGAATCACCTGGAGGCCGAGGTGCCCCAGCCGCTCCGGATCGCCGATCAGGATCACCGAATCGGGCGCCGCCGGGCTAACCGCCTCACTCACTATTTTCGCGATGTACTCCACCAGCGTTGTTCCTCGATAGGGCAACAACGCCTTAGGCTGGCCCATGCGTCTGCTTGCGCCACCGGCCAGCACAAATCCGGAGGATTGCATGAGAGAATAATAGCATTGGCGTTCCCCATGGCCCGGCGGAAAGAAAAACTTGCGGATGGAAGGAATCCGGTTATAATCGGGTAGAACAAAAGGATGCGTTTTTGTTTGGAACTTGTTCTGGGAGCTGTGGTTTTAGGAAATTTGAATGCCGCCAGCCTGCCGACTTCGGAGGCGCCTCGTGCCACGGCAACTCGCGCCGTGTGGGTGGTAAAAGTGGATACGCGCAGCGGCAAGCTGGTGCGAACGCTAATGGCGCCGAAGCCGGCCGCCGGCGCTGACACAGACAGCGAGGTCCGCGGTCTGGTTGCCGAGGCAGCGAGAAATTTCGACGTGAATCCGTTGTTGGTGGATTCAGTGATTCAAGTGGAGAGCAATTACAATCCGTTCGCCGTTTCACCCAAGGGAGCGCAGGGCCTGATGCAGTTGATGCCCGGGACCGCTCAGCGGTTCGGCGCGACCGATAGCTTCGATCCGAAGCAGAATATTGAAGCCGGCGTCCGTTATCTGAAGTTTCTGCAGGACACGTTTCAAGATGATCGGCTCGCGATCGCAGCCTACAATGCCGGTGAAAAGGCCGTGGCGAAGTACAAGGACGTGCCGCCATATCCGGAAACTGTAAGCTATGTTGCCAAAGTGGGCAAGAAATACGGGCAGGCGAAGCGAGCGGCCGTGAACAGCGGCCAGGCGAGCGACGAGAGCAAGCACGAAGTGAAGAATGCAGAGGAGCCAACAGCATCCCCCGAGAGAGTCGAGGAGGCGCCGAGGCACATTCTTGCGTATGTGGATCCAGAGGGCAAGCTACACATCGCAACTCAATAGAAAACCCATGCACCACCTCCCCCGGAATTTGCATGGCGACAACCGCGCGCGGCGTGTTGCAGCGTTGCTGCTTGTGGCTCTCGGCTTTGCAGTCACCAAGACCAGCGCCGCAGAACCTGAGGAAGCCGCGCACCACGTGACGGCCGTGCGGTTTTGGTCGCTGGGCGGCGTCACGCGCATCGCAATCGAGACCGATGGCGATTTTCAGGTGAAATCGGACCGGTTGGACAATCCCGACCGCTTGTTTTTCGACTTAACCGGCACCCGGCCCACGCTAGGGCGCAAGGGAATGACCACCATTCCGGTTTCGGATCATTTTCTAAAGCAGATTCGGGTGGCGGAGCCGCAGCGCAATATCACGCGCGTGGTGCTGGATCTGGAAACGTCCGTGGAACCGGCCATTTCGCGCCTGGACAATCCCACGCGGTTGATCATCGAGCTGCGGGCTCCTGGCAGCGGGCCTGAGACCACCAAAGCGCCAGTGAAATCGCCACCCACGCTGGTGGAACCGGTGAGTGCTCCCACCCCGACGCCGGGCCCAGCCGCGAAGCCAGTGGATCGCCGGCCATTTACGCCTCCACCTGCGCAACCAGCGGCCGTTCCGGTCGTACAGGCACAAGAAACCAGGATTGAGACGCCGCCCGAGTTGCAGGTGAGGAGCACTCCTCCATCGGTTCCAGCATTGCTGGCCGTGAACCTTCGGCCTAGCCCAGTTTCGGCACGCGCGATGCCGCCGAATATTCTCGCCAAGCCCGCGCCTGCCTCCATTGCTCCGGCGATCGGCAACGTGGCTTCCGTAACATCGACCGCAATTTCCAGCACGCCGCCGGTTCCCGTGGAAACTGCTCTCCCCGCCAAACGCAATTCTTCTGGAGACCGGTCTATGATTCGCGTGCTGGGGCTGAAGGTGGGACGCATCGTGCTCGATCCAGGGCACGGAGGACATGACACAGGGAGTATGGGGCCGGAGGGACTGCGCGAAAAGGATCTGGTTCTGGATGTCGCTCAGCGGCTGGGCCAGTTGATTCAAGATCGAATGGGCAGCGAAGTGATCTTCACCCGCTCCGACGACACGTTTATTCCCCTGGAGCGGCGCACCGAGATTGCCAATGAGGCGAAGGCGGACCTGTTTCTGTCGATTCACGCTAACTCGTCGCCGCTACGCAGCGCCGCCGGCGTGGAGACTTACTATCTGAACCTGACCACTTCACGGAGCGCGATGGACCTTGCTTCGCGAGAAAACTCGGGTTCTCAGATGACGGTGTACGAGCTGCAAGGCCTGCTCCAAAAGATTGCTCTGAAGGACAAGGTGGAAGAGTCGCGCGAATTTGCGAGCCGGGTGCAGACGGCGTTGTATAACCTGTCCGCAAAAACAACCGATGCGCGGTCAAAAGATCGCGGGGTGAAGAAGGCGCCTTTTGTGGTGCTGATTGGCGCGTCTATGCCATCGGTGCTGGCGGAAATCGGATTCGTGAGCAACGCGCACGACGAAAGCATCATGCGTCGCGAAGAGTATCGCCAGAAGACGGCGGAGGCGTTGTACAAGGGGATCTCGAACTACGCGAACACGCTGAGCCATTTTCAGGTTGCGCAGCGGCATTAGAAAAACCGCTCAGCGATTTAGGGAACGACGACCGTTTCGGTGGATGAGTTCACAGAGGCCGGTTCAGACTGGTAAGTGAGAATCTCTACCCGGTTGCGGCCGGATTTTTTCGCAACGTACAGCGCCTCGTCCGCTTTGCGAATGAGGGCCTCCTCAGTCCAGGTTTCACCCGGCATGGCGGTGGTAACGCCAAAGCTGGCCGTTATGCGCAGAGATTGATCGTTCACCGACATCTCCGCCTGGCCGAGCTGCTTGCGCAAGCGGTCAGCCTGCGCGTAACTATCGGTGGCGCAGCAGCCTGGGAACAGGATCAGAAACTCCTCGCCGCCATAACGGCCGATGGAATCATATTGGCGAATGCTATTTTGCATGCGGCGGGCAGCCTCCCGAAGAACCGCGTCGCCTGCTAAGTGTCCGTAGGTATCGTTGACCTGCTTGAAGTGATCCAGATCGACGATCACAACTCCCAAGGGGCGGCATTCGCGCTGCGCACGGGCCAATTCGCGGCCCAGTTCGGTCAGGATGGAGCTGCGGTTCCACAGACGAGTGAGCGAATCGCGGGTGGCCTGGTCGCGAAGATCTTCCCGGGCTTTGAGCAACTGGCTTTGCAGATCCACCAACCGGGTACCGGCGCGCAGGCGCACCTGGAGTTCGTTTTGATCGAACGGTTTGGTGATGTAATCGTCGGCGCCGGCGTCCATGCCCTCAATCAAGTCTTCCTTTTGACTCTTGGAAGTGAGCAGCAGGATATAAGTGTAAGGCTCGCTGTCGCGCTCCCGAATGCGGCGGCAAACTTCCACGCCGGTCATGCCGGGCATCATCCAGTCCAGGATGATGAGAGACGGAGCATCTTCACGCTGCAAGAGTTCCAGGGCTTCGGCACCGTCACAAGCTACCATCACCTCGTATCCCCACTTGCGCAACGTGGCTTCGAGCAAATGCCGGGAGACTATGCTGTCGTCTGCGATTAGAATCTTCACCGAATTCTCGCGAACCTGCCTGCCGTTACTTCAGGTAGTTTGAACCTAATGTCCTCATCGGCCAGGAATGGGCCTAACGTTAGCCATTAGACGCAGTTAGGAGAATCTCGTCGCTGGCTACGGGAAGACCGCAGCCGGTGCGGGGTGAAAGACCTTAGTACCATCGTCGGGCCCGCGCGACTTCCTTAGCAGGTTACTGAAAAAGCCCTCCACATCCGGGAACCGCAGGCGTGGGCGCCTACGCTACACGGGTCGTCAGGTGTGCCGGGCTTTTGCAGCAACCTGTTAGTCTCGGCCACCCGAAGCCTGGCGAATAGCCTGCTCCAATTGGTCCTTGGAAAAGTTCGTACTAATGAAAAGCTCCTGCCTGGCGCCGGCACTCAGCGCGATGGCTTTCCATCCGTTGGTAGTGGGCACCGTGACACGGATCCTGACCTGGCCTTTGGCATCCCGTACGGGACGGATCACTCCAGGAATGATGGAGCGAATCGCGGCTGGATTATCCCCGAGCAGGCGCTCCAGAACGGTCCGCAAGCCATCCAGAATGCTGTGTTCCACCTTGAGCTTTCCCTGGACTTTTCGGAGCCGCATAGCAGCTTACTTAAACCGCTTGCGATATTGAATATCGATGCTGAAAGCACCGTTCTCATCGCGCAGCGCCACGGCCGACCATTTACGGCTGAAATCCCACTCCACGCGAACGATCTGCTGGTTGGCTACCGCAAGATTGGTGATGTAGGTGAGCGTGACGTCGGAGGAAACCTGCTGCTCCATGGTGAGACGAGCCTGCGGAACGATGGTGACGTCGGTGAGCTGCGGATCGATCTTGATGTGGCTGACGCCAAAAAATTTCTGCAAGCGCCCGGAGTTAGGGGCAATGGCTTCAGAGAGCAGCGAATTGCTTCCGTCGCCCAGACCCAAATAGCTGTTGTTTACATTGGTGGACGCCTGAGCGCTGGCGAGCGGCCCGGAGGTGGAGGGAGCGCGCCCCACTGCCAGCAAGGCGACGATGTCGGAGGCTTCGAGCGGCGGATCGGACCGATAAGAGAAATTCAACTTGTTCAAGGACCCTGAGAAGCTGATGTTCACGGTGATGCCGCGCACTTGCGTGGACAGGTCCATGTTGATTACAGGCTCGATCCTGGCGGTGTTGTTGAAGCTCACTTCGCCGCGATTGATGCTGTACTTGTTGCCGAAGAACTCGATCTGACCCGAGTTAACGGTGATATGTCCCAGCAGGATGGGACGATCGGGAGTACCGCGGACGCGCAGGTCCGCATCGGCCTGGATATTCCTTGTGAGCGAAGTTTCCACTTCGAGCGTGCGTTGAGTCAACACGCGCACATCCAGTTGGAGCCCTTGCAGGTACTGGTTGGGGTTGGAGGCCACCGGGGTAGTGGTGGTTGCGAGCAAAGCACCCACGTCGGTGCGGGGATTGAAAGCCGCGCGCGTTACAAAGACCGAGCCCGACAAAACGCTGCTATCGGAAGTGCCCACCAGAGCGAGCGAGCCGTCCGCAGTGACGCTGACGCCTTCCGGGGAACGGTAGCGCACATTGCGCGCCGTGGCCTGCAGGCGATAAACCAGAGCGGCTCCCCGGAAACCCAGGAAGCTGCCGCTTTCGAACGAAATGTCGCCGCCTCCGCTCTTGCCGCTCAAATTCTGGATGGTCGCGCGGTTGCGATCGAAGAGGATCAGGCCGTTCGCGTCGTCTACGCCGTTCGGAACGTCGCGCAGAAATAAGGACGCGTTCCGCAATTCAAGCCGTCCCTGGACTTGCGGTTCCATGAGTGGTCCGCGGATGGAGACGTTCAGGGTGGAAGCGCCCGTGCCGAGCAGGTCTGGATTGAAGAGTTGAAGAATCGAGAAATTAATCTTTCCCTGAACGGTCAGATCCCACGGATTCTTCGAGTTCAGGGTCAGGCGGCCGGTGGCGTCGAGCGTGGTGTCCTTGGCGATGAAGCTGGCATGTCCGAAATCGATGGAGCCAGTGGTTGCAACCAGATGAACGGGCTGAGCATTCCGCAGAACCAGGTCTTGCAGCGGAACGCCGCCCGCCGGGTGCGCGCTGGGGCTGGCGTTGAGCTGTACGGTGGAGAGCGTCACATCGGCCTTCATCGACGAGGGTTGATTGAGCGGACCGGAGATAACGGCCTGGCCTTCGATGAAACCATCGAAAGGAAGCTCTTTGCGCAGATGCCTTCCGGGAGTAAGATCGTGCAGCGCGGCAATCGAGATGCGGGGGATGGGAACGCGCGCCTGGCCTTGATAATCGCCTTCCATGCGCCATTCACCGCTCCCACGGATCTGAACGTCGTCGAAGTTAGCCGTCGCGGAAAGATTGAGGAGCGGCAGCCGGGTGGCGGCGATAACGGTGAGGTTGCCGTAGGAACGCCCATCGTAGGCCGCGTTGCGAACTGTGAGTTCGCCATTGAGCGACGTCAAATCCACGACGCCATTTACGATTTTGGCGCCTCCATTGGCCTTCAAATCCAACCGTCCGGCGAGGCCGGTTTCGAAATCCTGCAGGTGCTTGATGGTCGCGAGATCGACGCCCGTGGTGGCCACGTCGAAGCGCAGCGAACCATCCTTCCAATCATTGGCTGGATGATTGTAATCGCCGGACAAGCTGATGCGTCCCGCCCCAGCGCGGCCTTGGTCAGGGAAGATTGCTTCGCCGTGCGAGAGTTCGAGCGCGGTGGAGGTAAAGGTGACGTCGGCCCGAGCTTGCGGAAAGTGTTCGTCGAAGGCGGTGAGATTGTCTAGCGTCACCGAGCCCGCAACCAGCGGTGATTCGAGCGAACCAGATACGCGAATCGCCGCGGATACCGACCCAGTGGCCGGCGGGGCCTTCCAGCCAGCTTCGGCAGCCAACGCCTGAATGTCCGCGTTGTGCAGGGCCAGTGTGGCTGAAACGGGACTTCCGCCTTCCAGTTTCCACTCCCGCAATCCTGCCCGTGCGCTTCCTTCCACTCGCATTTTGCCCTGCTCCACCGTGATAGCTTGGAGCACCGCGCTGTTTCGATCGGCTGTGAAGGTGGAGCTGACACGATCCAGTTGCTGGCCGTCCAGCTTGAGTTTCCCGGCATCCGCTTTGCCGGAGATTTTCGGATTCGAGAGATCTCCTTGAATGGTTGCATCCACGCGAGCTTCGCTCCCCTGCAGTTCCACCGGCCACCGGGTGGGCGGCGAAGCGCCGAGCGCGCGCAGGACGGGAAGGGCATCGTTCAGGTTCCTGGAGACTACATGCACTGCCAGATTTTCTCCCGGCGTACCCATTACCGAAGCGTGCGTGGAACCGACATCCAGCTGCGAGTTGCCGAGTTGCAGCCGGCCTGAGCGCTGGTCGTAATTGATAGCGACCGAACCGGCCACCGGCACGCCGCCCGAGCCCGGCGTCAAACTCAGCATGGCGCTGGCGCTGATTCCCGCGAGCCCGGAACCGGTATATTGCCCGGCTAATTGCACGCCCCCGCTCAGCGTTCCATTGAGGGACCCGGTCTGGCGCGCGGCCAGGCGGCCGACTTCCGCGATAGTCACTCCTCCGATTTCGCCCTGGACGCTCACCCGCTTGAGATCGGACATTTGCGCCGTGCCACGGAAGGTTCCGTCGGGAGAGGAAACATTGAGACCGGTGAGGTTGATCTGGTCGGGAGTGAAATCGGCGAAGGAACTGATTGCCACATTCTGGATGGCGACGCCTTGATAGACGTAGCCGAGGGAGCGCCCGGTGAGCTTCCCGATAAAACGATCGGTAGACGATCCACCCGACGTGACATGGCCCTGGAGCCACAGGTCGCCCACCGGCGAGAGCGGAGTCTGTATCAATTTACTTACGTCGCGAATGGGGAGCGCGGCGGTTACCTCAAAGTCCTCACGCGGAGAATAAAGATTGATGATGTTTCCCTTGCTCTCGATTTTCATTCCGCCGGACTTCAGGTTCATGCGCAGCACTTGAATGGTGTTCCTGCCGAGCGCCACCTGGGAGTCTAAGGCGAACTCCGCCGGAGCGCGCAACTTGGGTGAGGAGATTCGCATGAGCGCGGAAGAAACGTCGCAGAGATAGCGCGGCCCGGCGGTTTCGTAGACCAGCGACATCTCCAGATTCTCGCCGCTCGAATCCATGGGAACGCGCCAGGAATTGTAGTTCAGCGTGCCGTCATGGATTTCGATATGCTGCACGCGCAGGTCGATCAGATCTTCGACCACGTTTTGGTCAAAGCGGGGAATCTTGGGCCTGGGGATATTCGTGGATCCGTCCGGATCGATGGTGAGGTTGACGCGCGGGCTGTCGAGGATGAGGGAAGCGATGTCGACCTTCTTCTCGAGAACCGAAATGATTCGCAGCCCAATCTTGACTTTCTCCGCGCGGAACAGGGGCGGCGCGGAGGCTGGTTCGGTGCCGCGCAGGACGAAAGGTTGAACTTCGGCGGTAAGATCTCGCCAGTTGTAATTGAAGCTGCCGATCTCAACGCGGCCGCCGGTGGCGCGCTCGGTCACCGATTCGATACGCAGCCGGACCTGGTTCTTGAACCACGCGGTCTGGACCAGCAGCACTCCGGCAACCAGCAGAACGATCGCCAGGCCCGCCAATCCAAGAAAACTGAACGCGGCAATTTTTGCGGCTTTCCTCATTCGAGCCCCGGGTCGAGGTAATGAATTGTGACCTGTTTCCGCGTATCGTTCATCCACTGTTCCAAGGCCTGGTCGATGCGTTGCTGCGTGAGGATTTCCTCAATCTGGTCGCGAGATTCATCCAGGGTGGGGATCGGCTTGGTTCCTTTTTGTTCCCATTCCGATACTTGCCGCCGATAATATGCTTGCACATCCGCGGTCGGGATCTGGATGCCGGGCCGGAAGCGGTAATCGATAAAACGCAAGAGCGTCAACTGCCACCACAAACGGAGGGTCAGCTCGTCGGCCGTAATTCCGGAGGCCTGCAGCGCATTCTGAAATTCGCTTTCGGTCGAATATGTGGCCTTCAGGGCTTCGAGCGATTCGCCGGCATCGCTAAGTTCGGGCAACGGATAATGACTAATATCCATTTCACGTTTGATCAAGGCCTGTTCCACCAACCTGGCGGCCGCCTGTTTCCTGGCATCGGCGCTCAAATCGACCTTTTCGCGATTCAGGAAAGCGGTGACGCGAATCTCGTCATCGATTTGGGATTGGGTGATGACCTGGTTGGCGACAGTGATGACGATCTTGTCGATGATCTCCGAGAAAACGGCGGAGGGGGACAGGAATTGGAGGAATAAGAGGAATACGGGGAATACGGGGAATACACGGAATACGAGGAATACACGGAATACCCGGAATACTGCTACCGAGCCACGACCGTGAGGGAGCGGCTTGAGCGCCATCAGAAGGCCTGTCCCAGCGAGAAGTGGAATTGGAAGATATTGATGCGCTGGTTGGTACGAGGGACTGACGAGCCTGGGATTCCGCATTGGTAGAGCTGGTTGATGGAACCTTCGCACCCGAAGAAGCGCGGTGAGTTCGGGCTAAGCGAAAAGTCCACTCTAACCGGGCCCAGGGGCGTGCGATAGCGGAGCCCGAATCCGAAGCCTTGAACGGCGTAGTCAAAATCCTGCAGATTCGGCTGGCGGAATCCCAGGCTGATTTTGTTCACAGCGGAATACACATTACCAAGGTCGTTGAACAAGACGCCGCCCAAATTATCGCCGATGAGCGGGAAGCGCAACTCCACCGTGTTATTGAACAGCGCGTTGCCGCCGATGGGGAAGCCGGTATTGGGATCGCGCGGGCCGGCCTGAAAATCCGGAAAGGCGCGGTTGGAGAAAGCACCGCCGCCAAAGAATCGTTCAGCCAGCGGGATGTCCGACGATCCAGCGTAACGTTCGATGAGGCCGAAATCCGTGGTTCGCGCCAGCACCAGGTCCTTGGTGAGCTGGTAATAAGAAGAATTGCGCGCCACCACGCGCCCGAAGCCGACTTGAGATCCAAGGCCGTGCAAAGCCAGCGCGAAATCAATGCTGGTATAGGTGCCCTTATGCGAATCGATGGGATCGTCGCGTTTGTCCTGGATGAAACTGACGGAGGGAACCAGAACATGTACCGGCTGGGAGAGTAAAGGGATCAGATCCGCAGTGATGAGAGGAGTCCCTAAAATGTCAACGTCACGATATGTGATGCGATATTGCAAGGTATTGGCTCGCGATAATTTTTGCGCCAATTGAACGGAGCCTTCCTCGCGCCGCGAGGAGAATGTGCGGATATCGTGAGAAATGTCCAGCAATGCCGAGAACTGCAAGCTTAGTTTGGGATTGCCCAGGAACTGCGGTGCGACGTAGGTAAGCAAAGCGCGCTGCTCGAGGGTGGAAACCAGGGTCTGCAAGCTCATGGTATGCCCCAGTCCGAAGAAATTCAGACGGCTGATGCCGAACGAAAAGCGCGGGCTGAATCCATTGACGCCGGCCGGGGAATCGAGCGACGTGGTGCCGCCTCCGATGCGTCCGATTTCCGCGCCGACGCCTACGTTCATCGAGTAGCGGCCGGCTTCCTCGAGCGAATAAAGCACGTATTTGGTGGGCTCGTCGCCATCCGGGTTTTGGATGGCTGCATCCACGCGCGAAAAAATGCCAAGGTCGTACAACCGCCGCTGGCTTCCGTTGATCTCGCTCTGAGAGAGCGGGTCGCCCGCGTGCAGGCTAATGCGGTCCGTCACCAGGTCGGGACGGGTTCGCTGTAATCCATCAACCACGACGTTGCGCACGTAGATTCGCTCGCCGGGCGTCACGACAAAAGTCAGGTCGACATGGCCGGCCTGGGGCGACGGGACTGACGTGAAGTCGAATTTCGCGGCGGGATAACCATTGTTGAAGTAATAGTCGAGCACGTTGTCGCGATCGGTGGCGATGTTGGTATCGCTATAGGGCTGTCCTTCGGTGGAATGCAGGAGCAGCATCAACGCAGGCCGAAAATCTTCCGAAATGCCTTGTAACGCGAGTTTGGAAACGAACCATTGAGGGCCTTCGGCGATATCGATAAAGATACCGACGTGGGACTTGACGCCGTTGTAATCGTCGAGCACCCTGGATGTGACCTGAACATCGCGAAACCCATTGCCGCGATAGAGGCTGCGGATGGCGTCCAGATCGCGGTCCAGCGCATTGCGGCTGTAGCGGCCATGGCGATAGCGCAGGAACGTGGCCGGGATCACCGCCATGCGCTCGCGGATGGTGGGGTCATCGAAATAGCGATTGCCGTGGATTTCGACTTTCACGATCTTGTGCCGCGTGCCGAGGGCGACATGGTAATCGATCAGTTGCTCACCGTTGGCGGGGGTTGCCGTCACGTAGTCGGACGTGGCGTCGAAATACCCTTGCGCTTGAAAGTACGACGCCAGATCGCGCGTTCCTTCCTCCAGCAAATCCCGGTCCACGGCGCGCTCCTCATAAATGGGCAGCAGGGAGCGCAATTTTCCGGAAGAAACCTTGGCGCCGCGCAAACGGACCAGCACCGGAGGGCCGGGATCAATGGACAGAACGGGTGTGACAGTGTTCAAGTCGGCATGATAATCCAAACTGACCAGATTTACCTTGGCGAGCAGGTGATCGTGCTTGGGATACCAGGATCGAATGTTGTCCAGACCATTCTGAAGGCGCGTTTCCGTGAGCTCATGCCAGCCCAGAAATCCGAGGAATTTCTTCCAGCCGCTGGAATGGATCAGGCTATCGAGGGGGCGCAGCGTATCGCCATCCGCGACCAGACCATCGAACTTCGCGCGCCGGCCGGGGTCGGCATGAAAATCGATGTGAACCTCCTGGGTAGGCTCCCGTGTGGATGTGGCGGGCTCCACGCCGGCGTTATAGAAACCGTTCCGCTTGAGCAAGTCAGTGATCCGCGTAACCGCCGCCGTAGTGTCGCTGGGCGAGTAACTTCCGCCCAGGGTGAGTTTGGTAGCCACCAGCAACTGGCCTTCGTTGGGGGGCTCGCCAACGCCGTTCACGTCGAAGTATCCAATGAAATACGCGGGCTTGGTGATGAACGTAAGATTCACTCCAGCCGGCGCGAGAGTGGCGTCCACGGCGATATCGGCATACTCGCCGGTCTGATACAGGCGCTGGATGGAATCGCGCAGATCGGAGGACCGCAGCGGCTGGCCGACCCGTAGCGGGAGCATCGCCAGCAATTGATCGATGGTGAGCGGCTGCACCGCCGGATCGAATCGCACGCTGGCGATGGGCTTTCCTTCGTAATCGTTCGGCGCCCCGCTTAGCAGGATCGAGCACAGGGCGGCAAGCATGGGCGTCCTGATCCACAAGCCCAAGCGGGTTGGCACAAGGGACCATGTTAACGCATCATCTATCATCGAAAGGCCCCGGTTGGCGAAAGGCCCCGGTTGGCAGCACAAGGCCCCGGTGCCGGCATTAAACCACGCTTCGGACTGCGGCTGATACCATCTGGTTGTATGAGGCCCCCTGTATGACTGCCAGGGATCGCGAACGTTACTCGCGGCAAGTTTTGTTTTCGGGCATCGGCGAACGGGGGCAGCAACATTTGTTGGACGCTCGCGTAGCGGTGGCCGGTTGCGGCGCGTTGGGGAGCTTCCAGGCCGGAGCGCTGGCGCGGGCGGGGATCGGTTTTCTGAGGATCATCGACCGGGACTACGTCGAGCTGAGCAATCTGCAACGCCAGTGGCTGTTCGATGAATGCGACGTAGAGCAGGGGATGCCCAAGGCCGCGGCAGCCGCGCGCAAGATCGCCGGGATCAATGGAGGGGTTGAGGTAGAGCCGGTGGTTGCGGATCTAACGCCTTCTAACGTGGAAGACCTGCTGGGCGGCGTGGATTTGGTCCTGGACGGCACCGATAACTTTGAAACACGCTACCTGATCAATGATTTTGCCGTGAACCGCGGCGTTCCTTGGGTTTACGGAGCGGCGGTAGGCAGCTATGGGATCGCGATGCCGGTGGTTCCCGGCACCACGGCGTGCCTGCGGTGTATCTATCCCGATCCGCCATCGGGGGCGCAACCGACCTGCGAGACCGCGGGAGTGCTGGGGAGCGTGACGGCGCTGATCGCGAGCTGGCAGGTGAGCGAGGCCATCAAAATCCTGTGTGGCGCTGAGCCGTCGAACAAGATCACGACCGTGGATGTTTGGAGCGGCGACATACGTCAAGTTTCGCAGCCGGGCCCGGTGGCTGATTGTCCCGCGTGCGGGCGGCGTGAGTTTCCGCATCTCAACGGGGAACGCCGTGCGCCGGTGAGCCTGTGCGGCCACAAAGCGGTGCAGATCCATGAGCGGGCACGGCCGTTAGAATTGCGCGATCTGGCGGCCCGGCTGGCGCCGCTGGGGCCGGTTCGGGCTAACGAATTCGCGCTCCAATTTGAAGTGCCGCCCTATTTGCTGACCATCTTTCCAGACGGCCGGGCCATCATTAAGGGCACCACGGACGTGGGCCTGGCGCGGAGCTTGTACGCCAGATACATCGGCGCGTAGAATATAAAATGGAAATAGAGGTACCATGCGGCGAACTTTGCCGGTTGTAATTGGTTGCGTCCTGTTGGCGATTCCTTTGTTCGCTCAAAGAGGCGGACATGGCGGAGGCGGCGGAGCGCGCGGTGGTGGTGGTGGTGGTCTCCACGGCGCAGCTTCGGGCGGATTTCGGGGAAGCAGCGGCGGCTATCGCGGCGGCGGCATTCGCGGAGGGGGCGTTTACGGAGGGCTTCGGGGCATCGGCGGCTATCGCGGATTCCGGGGCTATTACGGCGGATCCTATTATCCCGGCTACTACGGTTATTACAATCCGTTCCTGGGGGACACGGGATGGGGTTACAGCGACTCCGGCACAATACAACGATTACGGCGGATACGGTTCCTATGGCGCGCCGAATCCAAGCCCCCAGGTAATGATCATTTCGAATCAAGCGCCCCCGCCGGTATATGTGCAATCGCCGCCGGCGCCGGCCTTTTGGGAAGCTGGTCCGACCACGCAGGCCAAGAAGTATGAAGATACGCTTTTCCTGCTCGCGATGAACGACGGCACCATTCGCGCGGTGCTGGCGTATTGGGTGGACGGCACAACCGTGCATTACGTCACGATGGATCACGAGCAGAAGCAGACGCCGTTGTCATCGCTCGACCATGGTTTGAGCGAGCGGCTGAATCGCGAGCGCAATGTCACGTTCCGCTTGCCGGGCTAGGCGCAAGCCCGCAAGGCGCGCTCGAGAATTTCCAAATCCTGTTCATTGTTGTAGAGGTGCGTGGAAACGCGCAGATGGCCGCGCCGGGCCGAAACTAAGATGCGCTGTTCCGCTAGCGCTCGCGCCAAGGCCGAGACATCGCGGTTATCGAAGCGTGCGGCGATAATGGGCGATCCCGAGTGGGCGATGGTGGCTCCGAGTTCAGCGAGCATCCCGCGCGCCTCGGCGGCTAAATCCAGAACGCGCTGCTCGATGACATCCGGACCAGTTTCGAGAATCAAATCCAAAGAAGCTTCCATGGCGTACAGCAATGCGAAGGAGACCGAACCGCCCTCATATTTTTCCGCGCTGTGCAGCAATTCGGGAACGCCATGGTGCAAGTTATCCACGTTGCGCCAATCCCGATGGCTGCGCCAGCCGACCACATTGGGCTGTAGCCGCTCGCGCAGTTGCGGGGCGATGTAGAAGAATCCCGCACCGTTGGGCGAGAGCAGCCATTTGTATCCATGCACGGCCAGCATGTCAGGCTGAATGCTCGCGGTATCGAAGCGCAGCGCGCCCACGCTCTGGGTTCCGTCCACATACAACAGGATGCCGCGGGCGCGGAGAAAATCCGACACCTCCGCGAGCGGGGGAGCGAATCCAGTGGTGTAATTTACCGAGCTCACGATGACCAGCCGCGTCTTCGCGCTCACCGACTCATGGAACCGGTCCCAGGGACAAGCGGTTGTTTCCACTCCGAATCGTTCCAGCAATCCGGGAGCGTACAGATTGTTCGGGAATTCATGCTCCAGCGTGAGCACGCGGTCGCCCGCGCGCCAATTCAGCCCGGCGAGCAGCAGCCCCAGCGCCGTGGATGCATTCGGAACGAAGGCGATGTCATCCGGTTGGCAATTGACGAGACGGCCGATCTTGGCGCGGATGCGATCGGCGTCGTCATACCAGGCCAGAAAATCCCGGCAAGCCAGTTCGTCGCGATGAGCGAAGTGGCCGGCCACGGCGTCGGTAGCACGGCGCGGCAATTGGCCGAACGTGGCGGTGTTGAGATAGGTCCAATGCGCGAGAGCTGGGAACTCGCCGCGAATGGCGGCCCAATCCGGCATCAGCCCTTTTGGATCATCACTTCAGTCGATTTGACGACCACCTTCACCGAGTCACCCTTTTTCAGTCCAAGCTCTTCGGCGCTGGTGCGAGTGATCACGCTTTCGATCAGATTGTCACCCACCTTGACGACGACGTGGGCCATGATGGAGTCAGTTTCTACGCTTTCCACGATGCCGGGGAGCTGATTTCGAGCTGAGAGTGCCATGTCCTCTTGTACCAAACAATCAGAGCAGACGCTGGCCGGCGGCGCGGGCGTCGTAACCGCCCAGGCTCTCCAGCTCCCTGCGGTAGTTGGAGCGGTTCAGCGTGTCCAACAGCGTCTGAATACTGGGCATATCAAGATGCTGTCTTCGAATGGCCAGATCGTAGCGTTCACTCACCAGCGGAATGAAGCCGAGACCGAAGACTCGCGATGCGGCTCGAGTGGCGATGCAGCAATCGGCTTGCCCGGATTGTACTTGCCAGGCGGCCTGCAAATGTCCGGGCGCCACGCGGCCATACCCGCGCACGTTTTTCGAGTCCAGCTTCAGGCGCTTGAGCGCCGCATCCAGTAATGCGCGGCTGCCGGCGCCTTTTTCGCGATTGACGATAAGAACATCGCGCCGGGCCAGGTCTTCTATGCCTTTAATGCCCTTTGGATTGCCAGTCGCAGTGACGATCCCTTCCTCCCATACCGCGAAAGTGATCACGGCCACGGCATTCCTCGGAAACATGCGGCCGATCTCGGGAAGGTTCGATTCGCCGCTCGATTCATCCCGCAAGTGCGTGCCGGCGATATGGACACAGCCTTCCTTCAGGAGTTGGAGCGATTGAGAGCTGTTGCGATGCGCCAGAACCAGCTCCACGCCGGCGGATTGCAAGTGATGCGCCAGGACCGAAATACCGGGGTCGCATCCGGCGATCAGAACTCGATTGCGAAAGTCGTCAGTCGCGTCGAAGACCTGGACGTCGGTGCGGCCATTTTTCGGGAGCTTGACCGGCGCTGGAGACGAGACCACCACGGCGTCGCTGACGGGAAAGTACCAGGGGACGGGGGAAGGCGGTGAGGCTACCAGGCGCTTGTTTACACGACAGAGTTGCACCGGCTGGCCCGGATGCAGCGTCTCGGAGCCTGGCAGCAGCGTTACTTCCTCCGAGCGGACTCCGGCGGGCTCGGCCCGCGGAAGAGTGAAAAGATCCTCCACCTTCACTTCCAAGGCCTGCGCCAGACGCAATGCGACAGCGGTGTTGGGGACATAGCTGCCCGCTTCCATGGCGTAAATGGTCTGGCGCGTGACCCCCACCGTACGCGCGAGCTGGGCCGCTGAGATGGCCCTTTTTTGCCGGAGGGTTCCTAAATGGTTCTCGATTTCAGGCATTTTAACGCTACTCTGTCGTGTTACAGTAACATCGTATATTCCGATGATACGCCGACGCATAGCTCCGCTGATCATCGTAGCGTTTTGCGGCGCGCTGTGTCAGGGGGCGGAGATCACAGTGGCGGCGGCGGCAAATCTCACCGAAGTCGCCCAGACCATCGGCGCGGAATTCGAAGCGCAAACCAAAATCCATCCGGTCTTCAGTTTTGGATCCACGGCGGTGCTGACCACCCAGATCGAGAACTCGGCGCCCTTCGATGTTTTCCTGTCGGCGGATGCGGAGCACGCGGACAAACTCGCGAGAGAGAACCTGCTGGTCCCCGGCAGCAACGCGGTCTACGCGGAGGGCGTGCTGGCTTTGTGGATTCCGCCCGGGAGCAAGGCGCACGTCGACAAGGTAGAGGATTTGAATGCGAAAGATGTGCAGGTGATCGCTGTCGCGAATCCGAAACTCGCGCCCTATGGCGCGGCGGCTATGGAAACGCTGCAGAAGGCCGGCATCTGGGATCAGGTGATGGCGAAGATCGTCTATGCGGAAAACATCAGCATGGCGAAACAATACGGCGCATCCAAGAACGCCGACGCCGTGTTCACCGCATACTCGCTCGTGCTGAAAGAAGCTGGCAAGGTGATTCCAGTGGATGAGGCACTGCATCAGCCCATCGTTCAGAAGCTGGGAATTGTAGCGCGGTCACAACATATTGACGACGCTCGAAAATTCACTCAGTTCATACTCATCGGTCCGGGTCGCGACATTTTGGCGCGCTACGGATATAAAGTACACTGAGGCGCTCAGAAGGTAAAACGGCCACCGATTACCGGAGCATAGTTGCTGTTGTGGAGATAAGGGACGCCGGGGCCATGAGGAATGGCGATGGCCAGACCACCGGTCACGAAGGAATACGCAAGTCCGGCAAAACCGTCGAAACGCGGCGTGAAGTGGTGATCCAGATAGAGCGACCCAAAACCTAGGCTACCCGAGCAGGAACTGCGGAAACCGGCTGCGGTGGAGCAGGTGGAGGGAATCCGGAACGTGTTCTGCAGCTGCTCATACCAGGCGAAAGTGATCTCCGTCTTGGGGGCGACAGCGTATTTCACGCCGGTCCACCAGATCTGCACGATCTTGGGCGAGTCCAGATTGTTGTCTTCCACGCCGCTCAAGTAAACACTGCCCTGGTCCAAGGCGCCGACGCCCAACGGGTTCGACGGGTTGGTCTGCCGGATCCATTCGTAGCCGCCAAATAACCTGACCGGCCCCGCGATATATCTGGCAGCGAACATAATGGCGTTGTTGTCTGTCACGATGCCATATACAGTATCGTTCGTTGAAATCAGATTTGCCCCGGTGATCTGGTTGGTATTGATGCTGTCGGTGGTGGACTGATAGGACGCCGTCGGACTCTGAGGCCCCAGCAAGGGGTTCAACACGCTGATCGCCTGGTTGTAGTGTTGGAAGACGGCGTCGGCGTAGAACCTCTTGCCGAGCTCTCCGCCGATGTCAAATCCATAGGCGTTGTTATGCGCCGATTCGGGCGTACAGGTGGCGGCGGTCCAGGTTGAGGAGGCCGAGTAACAGCCGCCGTTGCCATCGGCGAATTTGTACATCGCGCCGAAATGGGCCGGGCCAGTGGTGAGGCGATACTTTACGGCGTCGTCCCAACGGGAGTCCTCCGTGTCGCCGCCGCCGGCCATCGTGCCGTTATATCCGATGTACGAAAAGGCATAGCTGCCGCCTGCCGGATCGTATTGCAGCATCGCATCGGTGCCGAGAGAGCGCTGACGTCCGAAGGTCACCGTGCCGAAAGTCTTGGATGCTATACCGCCATAATATTCGTCATTGAAGGGCTGGCCGGCGCGCGCGCCGTCGATGGGGTAAGAATAGCTGCTCCTGGGAAGGCCGTTGTTGATGGTCATGGTGGCTGACGCGTTAGCAAGCTGGCCGGAATTCGGATTGACCCCGGTGGAAGCGTTGAACACAACAGCCCAGCCCGGCGCAAACTCTTCCCTGCCCCGGATGCCGAAACCGGTCTGCTGCAGGTTGTTCGGTGCGACCAGGAATCGATGTTGATAGCCGTTGCGGTTCACCAGGGAAGCGCCTTCATAGTTAGCGGCGTTCTCCGGTAAGCCGTGGCTGACCCAGCCAACGCCGATATCATACGCACCGTAAACGGTAATGCCGTGCCAGGACAGCGCGCAATCGCTGGTGAGAAACTCGTGACCGCTCGCACACGCGTCTGAGGTGCTCGGCTGCATATGAATGTCGGCCGTGGCGGCCTGGCCAGCCGCCAAGCTGATTCCCGTGCGCCTTTCATCGGCGAACCCTGCCTTTGCGGCGTGGATCTCAAAGCGCCCAGGAGGCAGGCCGGACGCCTGATAGCGCCCCGCGCCGTCGGTCGGGATGGTCCGCGTTTCGCCTGTGTCGAGGTTCCTGATCGTCACCGCGACCTCGGGAAGGGTTGCGCCGGCTTGGTTCGTCACCACGCCGGAAAGGCTGGCTCCGGTTTGGGCCCAGGCCGGGAACGCGGCCATCGTAACCCACAAAAGCGCAAGCCCCAAAAGCGCAAGCCACAGGCCGCTGCACAAACGCAGCCGTACTGTCTGAGAGATCATAATTGTCCTTTATCGCGGATGACTGACTAGTATACAAGACATTGTATTTCAAGAGAGTCATTCCAACACTCCATTCGGGGCGAATGGGGCTAGCGCGGCGCTGAACAGCGCTTTAGGAAGCGCAAAGGGCGCGGCGCTGCGTTTTGTGCTTGTCTCTATTTACGCTCGTCTTTAGAAGCGCGCGGGTGGGGAGAAGCGCTTGGCCAGCGCTTCGATATCGCGGGAAGAGGGAACCTTGTGTTCGCGCACGTACAATTCGTGGTTGCGCTCAACGTCGGGAAGCTTATAGACGTAATTGGCCGTCAAACCGGCCGAACGCTGCAGCCCGGCGAGAGACGTGTCGCCGAGCCAGTTGAGGCGTTCCAGCCGCGCTCCATTTTTCAAGTGGAAGCGAGCCACCGGGTCCAGCGGCTCATTGTTCTGTTTGGCGCTTTGTTTGGCGTGCAGAAGATAATAGGCCGCTAGCGGCGCCAGGCACCGCTGCAATTCGGCGCGGAGGGCTTCGTCCTCCATCCATTGCGGGCTATCGAGTTTCGCCACGGCGTTGGCGAACGGCGCGAGCTTGGGACTCATTTGGAGGGCCGGAGCTTTCTCGGAAAGCCATTTTCGAAAACCGGGAACCGGCGAGAGCGTTGCAAACTTCTTGATGCGCGGGAACTCCTGGCTGACGTCCTCCACCACCTGCTTGATCAGAAAGCTGCCGAACGGAACGCCGCGCAGACCCTCCTGACAATTGGTGATCGAGTAGAAGATGGCCCACTCGGCCTCCGCTGCATCCAGGACGGGCGAGTCCGGATCGAGCAGCGCCTGCACCTTGTCGCTCAGGCCACGCGTGAGCGCCACTTCAATGAAGATAATCGGCTCGTCCGGGAGAGCGGGATGGAAGAACGCATAACACCGCCGGTCTGTTTCGAGACGCCGTCGCAGGTCGTGCCAGCCGTGGATCTGGTGCACCGCCTCATACTGGATCAGCTTTTCCAGGATTTCGGCCGAGGTGCGCCAATCGATGCGGCGCAGCACCAGGAAGCCGCGGTTAAACCAGGAAGTGAAGAGATGCGCGAGATCGGCGGCGATGGGCTTCAGCCGGGCAGCCCGGTCAGACTCCTGCAACACCTGGCTCCGCATCACCACCAGGATCCGCGTGCCATCCGGCGCCAGGTTCAGCCGGCGGAACAACTCCTGGCGCGGCGGCTCTACCACTCTTTGCAGGCGAGCCAGATTCTCGGCGGAAGGGTCCAGCCGGTACGCGTCACCGGCGCGTCCTACCTCCTCCGGGTCCGGAGAGAATTCCTGGACGAGCGATTCGAAAAACGAGCGGCGAGCGCGGTCATCCAGCGCCTGGTAGGAATCCAGCGCTTCGGCGGCAAGCCGGCTACCGGAAACCTCACCGCGTTCAGAGAGCAGGCTGTGACACAGCGCAATGGTCTTCTTGGAGGTGCGTGTCGCACCCCGCGGCATGGACGGAGGTTGCCGTGGCCCGAAGCCTAAGAGTTCTGCCAGTCTCAAATGCGGTCGCTCCACTTTATCCATCGGCACAAATCCGTCGGCAGTTAAGGTCCGACTATAATTCTATCTTCGCAGGGCCGGCGCAAGGGTGGCTATCAGTCAAAGTGATACTAAGGATTGGTGACTGGCAGGGCAGCCATAATCAGCGGTGTTGTGGTGGGCTGATCGGCGCCCGCTTGGTTCTCCAGGGTGACGGCAACGGCCGCTGTCGAAGCCACGTCTACCGGTCCGGGCCGGACGTGCAGCGCGCTGCCATCGTCTTGTGACTGGAACAGGCCTGCGGGAACGGGCTTCGCGCCCTTGGGGATCAGCCACATTTCGTAGATCTTGTCGGCTGCCGTGCGCGGCATATTAGACGCGATGAGCAGCACGCCGCGCGATGGGTTCACGAAGACTTTGCCCGCGGGCGGCCTGGGCTGCGCGCCGCCAAAAGATACTTCGGTGGTGCGGGGGCCGGAGACAATGGCGAAGGCTTGCGTCAGGCGTGCGATCTGACCAGCCTGGGCGCCCATCTCGCCGCGCAGCCGAGCGGCCAGTTCCCGGTACCGGTTGCTGCTCGCCGCGAAGTACACAGCGATTACCAGCAAGGCCGCCATGGCCAGCGCCGCGGCCCACCAAGGCAGCCCGCTCGAACGGCGTTCTTCCGCGCCAACTGAAGCCAGTATGCGGCGGCGAAGCTTGGCGGAGGGTTGCGCCTGAGGCGCCGTAGCGCCCACCAGAGCAGCGGTTTCGAGCGCGCGCTTCACGCCCGCCATACAAACCTTGCACTCTCTCTGCAGGTGAGCGCGAACCTCGCTCCGCTCAGGTTCTTCGGCGATGTCCAAGGCGTAAAGCTCATAATGCTCGCGGAGTTCTTCGCAGTTCATGACGCCACCACTCCGAGCTCGTCACGCAGGCTCTGCAATGCCGTGCGTACCCAGGTCTTGATAGTGCCGAGCGGCTGTCCCATTTGGACCGCCATCTCGGACTGCGACAATCCCTCGAAATACGCCAGTTCCATCACGGTTCGATAATTCGGCGCCAGCTTCTCCATCGCTACCTTCACGCGGCGGGCTTGATCTGAGATCAGGATGTCGGCTTCCATCCCGCTATACAGCGGCGCGTGATCCGTCTCGTCTAGTTCTACCGCTTTCCGTTCGCGCCCCGCCGACGAACGCAAATAATCGATGGCGCGATTCCGGGCGATAGCCAGCAACCACGGTCCTAAGGATCCTTTCTCGGAATCAATGGAGTGCACGCGGTTCCACACGCGCAAAAATGTCTCCTGAACCAGATCCTCCGCAATCGCGCCGTCTCGGACCACACGAAGAACCAGAGAATAAGCCATCCTGCCGTAACGATCGTACAGTTCGGCAAGAGCCTGCGGATCGCGGCGCTGCAAACGAAGCACCAGCGCCCGTTCCTCAGGACCGGCGATCACCGCCATGAGCAGTGGAAGCATCAAGGCCGCTTCCCGATGGCGTCTCGGTATAAATGAATCGACATGCTACTCAAACCCGCGCACTTGATAATAGCCGATCAAGCAGGCCCAATCCGGCAAGAATTGGGCGCGCCGGCCGGAGAACGGTAGTCCAAGCCAACCGGCGCGCCCGAGGGAACAGCACCAAAGAGTCGGTCACTTTTTGTTTTTCTACGATGTTTTATTTTTCTACGATGTCTTTCTTCATGGGCCCGAGGACGCCGAGCAGAGCTTGCTTGTCGCCATCCTTGACCTTGAACTTGTCGAGCGATGCCACCAGGTCTTCCACCAACGCGTCAAAATCGGCGCTGCCGATACCCATGCCCGCGTGCGCCGTCTTCATATCTTTCCCTTTGTATTTGCAGGGACCGCCGGCCGCCTGACAAATCTGGTCCACGAGGTTTTTCTTAAAGGTTGACAGCCGTTTGGGATCGGCGGCCGTGGCCTTGAAGAAGCTGTTGATTCGATTGTCTGCCGCGACGCGCCCTACAAAGTCGTCGACCACGGCGGTAATGGCTTTCTTGCCACCGAGGCTCTTATAAAGAGCTTCGTCGCTCGCAGTTTTCGCTCCCGACATCGGCGCCAGGGCAAGCCAGCCGGTCAGCAATGCTAGTAAAGTGTATTTCCGCATAATCATCCTCTTGGTCTGCGCTGTTCGTTTTGCGCGTCCAATGATTACTACGGAATCGGGGGGGGATCGGATTTCTTAGGTGAAATTGCCCCGCCCCGGATTTCGAGGCAGGGCCTTAGTAGGGAACGCTTTAGGCTCGGTGAATCAAGGCTTCGGGACGCTATTGATGGTCTTCAGAATGCGGGAAACGATCTGGTAAGGATCGCCTTCCGAGTTCGGGCGGCGGTCTTCCAGGTAGCCCTTGTAGCCGTTCTTGATGAAGTTCACGGGCATGCGGACCGAGGCGCCACGATCCGAGAGACCATAGCTGAACTTGTCGATGGCTTGCGTTTCGTGATGGCCGGTCAATCGCAGATGATTGTCGGGGCCATACACGGCGATGTGCTCAGATACGTTAGCGGAGAACGCCTTCATGAGCGCCTCAAAGTAATCCTTGCCGCCTGTTTCGCGAATGTACTTCGTCGAGAAATTGCAGTGCATGCCAGATCCGTTCCAGTCGCCCTTGATGGGCTTGCAGTGCAATTCCATGTCTACTTCGTATTTCTCGCAAAGACGCAGCATCAAGTAGCGAGCGGTCCAGGTGTCATCGGCGGCTTTCGCGGAACCTTTGGCGAAGATCTGGAATTCCCACTGGCCTTTCGCGACTTCGGCGTTGATGCCTTCATGATTGATCCCGGCATGATGACAGAGGTCCAGGTGTTCTTCGACGATCTGCCGGGCGATGTTGCCCATGTACTTGTAGCCAACGCCGCAGTAGTAGGGGCCCTGGGGGACATTCGGGTGACCGTCCTTCGGAAACCCAAGCGGACGCCCATCTTTATACAAAAAATATTCCTGCTCAAAGCCAACCCAGAAGTCAGGATCGTTCTCGATGGTAGCCCGAGCATTGGTGGAATGCGGAGTGCCATCGGGGTGCAGCACTTCGCTCAAAACGATATAACCGTTCTTGCGACCCCCGTCCGGGTACAGCGCCACGGGCTTCAGAATGCAATCGGAACTCTTGCCTTCGGCCTGCATGGTGGAGCTGCCATCAAACCCCCAGTTGGGCATATCCGCCAGGGTGGGCGGCTGCTCAAATTGCTTGATGAGGGTCTTCCCGCGCAGGTTGGGAACCGGATGTTTTCCGTCAAGCCAGATGTATTCGAGTTTGTATTTTGTCATAGTATTTGGACCGGTGGTTGGGATTATTGAAGCGCCCGGCTCGAGAGGAACCCACCCTGTCTTCGAATGTTAAGCCGATCCTCCATTTTCGATGAGCGGACCCCGCTTCGCAATAGCCCTGCCCATCAATTGTCTTTATGGAGGGCCTTCAAGAAATCAATTGGTAGCTTAGTATAATTCCTCCGTGACCTTTATGCGACCATGACGCGACCTTTGGTACTGGCGGTTCTCCTCTCGGCTGGGCTGGCGACGGCTCAAAGCAGCACCACTGTGTTGTTCAACGGCAAGATCCTCACGGAAAATCCAAAGGCCACAACCGCGGAAGCGGTAGCGATCCAGGATGGAAGAATCATTGCCGCGGGCACCTCGGCCGATCTGCGCAAAATGGCCGGGCGAGAGGCGCGCTGGATCGATCTGCAGGGCCGCACCGTAATTCCGGGCTTGATCGATTCGCATATGCACGCCATCCGCGCGGCGCTTAGCTTCAGCACCGAAGTGAACTGGATCGGCACGCGATCGCTCGCTGAAGCGCTGGACCGAATCCGCGAAGCGGCTCATAGCATGGCGCCGGGCGCATGGCTGATCGTCGCGGGGGGCTGGAACGCACGGCAGTTTTCGGAGAATCGCCGGCCAACGCAGGTGGAACTGGTGACCGCCGCGCCAGAGAATCCCGTTTATATCCAGTTGGGCTACGGCTGGGTGATGATGACGCCGAAAGCACTGGACAAGCTGCATATCGCGACGGACGCGGACCTGCCACCTGGCGGCAAGCTGGAGCGCGACCCGGACGGCAAGCCAACGGGCGGAATCAGCGGGGCCCAGAACGCGATCATCACTTTATTTGACCGGCTCCCGACGCCCACACCCGATCAGGAAGTGGACGGGACCAAAAAGTTCTTTCGCGAGTTGAATCGCCTGGGCTTGACGGGTGTGGTGGATCCGGGCGGAAACAATATGACGCCGGAATCGTATCAGGCGCTATTCAAAGTTTGGCGGCAAGGCCAGCTCACGGTACGCGTGGCTTACAGTTTGAACGGCATCACGCCCGGCAAGGAATTCGAAGAGTTGCAAGACCTGACGCAAATGCTGCCCATGGGTTTTGGCGATGGGATGCTGCGCTTTAACGGCATCGGCGAACGGATCACCTGGGCGATGAATAACAACAATAACCCCAGCGAAGCCGAGCGCGAGAAATATTACCAGATCGTACGATGGGCGGCCGAGCGCGGCATGGCTGTCACCATGCACTGGCCGCGCAACGATTCAGTGGGAGTGCTGCTGGATATTTTCGAGCGCGTGAACAAGGACGTGCCGGTCGGCAACCTGCGATGGTCCATCGCGCATTTGAACGATGCGTCGGCGGAGAGTCTACGGCGCATGAAGGCGCTGGGCATAGGCTGGACCGCACAACCCGGGCAGCGCGTACCACCTGTAGAAACGGCTAAGGAACTCGGCGTGGTGGTGGGCGCGGGTACCGATGCTCATCGCGTGGCATCCTACAATCCGTTCACCGCGCTGGAGCGATTTATTGGCGGTCCCGGAGAAACACCCAGCCGCATGGAGGCGCTCCGGCTTTACACGCTGGGCAGCGCGTGGTTCTCGCACGATGAGAACGACCGCGGCTCGCTCGAGCCCGGCAAGCTGGCCGATCTGGCGGTGTTGTCGAAAGATTACCTCACCGTGCCCGTGGATCAGATCGGCGGCATCGAATCCGTATTGACGATGGTGGGCGGAAAGATTGTCTACGCCGCCGGGCCCTATGCCCAGCTTGTACACTAAACAATTGCGCCGGCTTTCGATTTTCGTCGTCTTACTCGCGGCGGCTTGTTTTGGGCAGCCGGCCCATCCGCCCAACGCGGGGGCCCAGCAGGACAAACCGTACGTCTTATTGATCTCGATCGACGGCTTCCGGTACGACTATGCGGAACGCGATCATGCCACGAATTTACTGGCCTTTGGCAAAAGCGGCGTTACCGCCAAAGCTCTGATTCCATCGTTCCCTACCACCACCTTTCCGAATCATTACACCATCGTCACCGGCCTTTATCCCGCGCATCACGGCATTGTCGATAACTTGTTTTGGGATCCGCAGCGGAACGCCGAATTCAAATCCAGCGATTCAGCTTCCTCTACCGGAAGCGGTTGGTGGGGTGGGACGCCTTTATGGGTGCTGGCGGAACAGCAGGGGATGCGCGCGGCATCATTCTTCTGGGTGGGAAGCGACGCGGAGATACAAGGCACGCGTCCCACCTATTTCTACAAGTACGACGGGAAAATTCCGAATGAGCAGCGGGTGAGCCAGGTGGTGGAATGGCTGAAGCTGCCCAAAGCAGAGCGGCCGCACTTCATCACACTGTATTTTTCCGACGTCGATCATGCAGGCCATCAGTTCGGTCCGGATGCGCCGCAAACGCGCGCCGCTATCCAGCAAATGGACGCTTTGCTCGCCAAGCTTTTCGGCGCGGTGCGAGCTCTGCCGATTCCGCTCGACATCTTTGTGGTTTCCGACCACGGCATGGCCACCGTAACAGGCGATGTCGATGTCTCGAAGCTAGCCAATCTGAATGGGGTGGAGGTGGCGCCCAACAGCACTGATTTCAAGTTCTATTCGACCGATCCCAAACGAATCGACCAATTGTATTCGGAGCTGAAGGGGAAAGATCCGCGCATGGAAGTCTATCGTCGCAGTGAGATTCCGGAGCGTTTACACTACTCAGGCAATCCGCGAATCGGCGACCTGGTGGCTTTCGCGATCGCGCCCGTGGTTCTACACCTGGCTGCAAAACCCGGACAGAGCGAACCCCGTGGCATGCATGGCTACGACGTTTCCAGGATGCCCGAAATGCACGGGATTTTTTACGCCGCCGGCCCCGATCTGAAGGCCGGGCTCACGATCGAGGAGTTTCAGAACATCCACATCTATCCACTCATCGCGCACATTCTGGGGCTCGACGCGCCTGCCGGGATCGACGGAAAATTGTCCGTTCTCGCTCCTATTTTGAGCGAGCCCAGAAGCGCAGCGGCAGCCGCGAAGTAAGCTCAGGCCAGCTCCAGCGCGCGGAACATCGCCAGGCGCTGCTCACGAATCGGGTCGCTCGCCACCTTGCTCTGATTGTTGATCACCATGGTCGGCCGCTCGGTGGCAGTGAACGCCGGCCAGTGCGGCAGCTTGGGCTGGTTGGGGTCGCCCGTGCGGGCGAACGCGATCCACGCGTCGCTCACCTTGTCCGCCAGAGCCATGGCATCCGCGCCACCGCCGGTGAGAGCGCGCGAGATCTGGACGTTGTCAAAGGCAAACGGAATTTCCATGGTGTGCGGCGAGTGCAGCCGGCCACCTTGCACCGGCGTCTCCCAGGTAAAGTAATACAGATAGACCGGGCCTTTGTTCAACGCCGCGCGCCGCTCCGCGATCTTCATGATGGGAGCGCCGTAGCGATAATCGCTCGCGATGAGAAAGAAAAGATCCGACGGCGTGGCGCGGGGATTCTGCTTGCGATACACCTCGATCAGCGCGTCGCTTTCGGCGCCGGCCAGCGCTTTCACGCGGCCACGCATTCCCGCCTCATCCAGCGAGAAGGCGGCTTCGTCGCTCTGTAGCGTCATTTCGGTGCGCGTTGAGCCCAGCATCAAGGGCACATCGGCTGAAATTGGCGACGCAGCCGGATGGAACGGATGGTGCGGGATGGCCTTCCCATCCACGGTGGGCGAGAAGCCCTTGGTCATCTGATCCTGGCCGTTCATGTCTTTGACCACCGCGAAGTACGCGGACATGATGCGATCCACCGGCAGGTTTTGCAGTTCGCGGACCTGGTCCCCGCGAAGATTCAGCTTCGCGAGCAGCATTCCGGCTACGCCCGCGGCCTGTCCAATCTCAACCAATTGGATGGTGGGGCCGCTCTCGATCACGGCCCGGTGAAAGAGTCCCTTGGCCGACGGCATGGCGAGCAACGTGCCCACTTTGCGGCCACCGCCGGACTGGCCGAAGATCATCACCGTATTCGGATCGCCGCCAAACTGCTCGATGTTGTCGCGCACCCAGCGCAGTGCGTGCACGATGTCGAGCATGCCGGCGTCACCCGACGCGGCGAAATCCGATCCACCGAATTCGGCCAGATAGGTAAAGCCGAGAACATTCAGGCGGTGGTTGATGGTGACCACCACCACGTCGCCGCGCCGCGCGAGATTGGCGCCGTCAGTTCCGGGCGAAGACCCCGAGCCGCTCACGAAGCCCCCGCCATGGCACCAGAACAAGACGGGCCGTTTGCGTCCATCCTTCAGCGCCGGCGTCCAGACGTTGAGCACCAGGCAGTCTTCGCCTTCGGGCGGCAGGTTGGCGCTGGCCGTGGATAGCGCGGACACTGAGCGTGGAGCGCCGGGGTTGCTCTGCGGCGTGCTGGGTCCATAATGCAGCGCATCGCGCACGCCGGACCACGGCGCTGGATCCTTCGGCGGCATGAAGCGATTCTGTCCCGCCGTGCTGGCTCCGTATGGAACGCCTTTGAAGCTTTTGATGCCCTGGATCTCTTCCCCGCGGATCTTACCGAACGTGGTTTCCGCGATCACGGAGCTGGGAGAATTCTGGGCCCGAGCCGTATCGCGGAAAAAGACGGCGGCTGCCGGTGCAACGGCCAGCAGCGGCGTTTGTTTTAGGAAAGTGCGACGATTCGTCATGGAACGGCCTCCTGAGTATTGATTTACGGTTGTGGCTTCGATGGCGTCTTCTGGACCGGCCGCTTGCGCGTTTTTGGCGGCGCGGATTTCGGCGTATTCTTGACAGTCTCCAGCCGCAGATATCCAGCGGCGGCGCGCAACCGGACAGCTTCCGTCTTGTCGTCCAGCAACGGGGTGATGCTGGTCTCGAAGGCAGGTTCGTCCCGCAGCACCAGAGCGTGAACGGCGGCCGCTCTTACAGACCAGTCTTTATCCTGCAGCGCCTCCTTCAAGGCGATCAGCGTTTGCGGATCTTTGTCTTTTTCGAGCAGCAGCGCGGCGGTCGCGCGGCCGGAAACGGAAGGATCGGAAAGCAGGGCTTGCATCGAAGAAATGCCCTCGCCCAATCCTGGCACGGGAGCGAAACCGGCGCCCGTCTTCAACGCGAACAGAAACATTGGCTTGGGCGTATGCATCAGGCGCAGCGCATCGCGCTTCTGTTTCGCGAAATATCCGGACGAAGCCTTGCTCTCGCCGCTCAATATAGAGAGCAGAGCCTTCTTGCCGTCGGGATCGTTCAGCGCCCACAGGGATCGCGCGGCGGCAAAGCTGACCTCCGGCACCTCATCGTTCAAAGCCTTGTGAAGGGCGGCATTGGTCCGGTCATTCTTGAGATCCGACATGCTGGCAACTGCGGCGAGCCGGACTTCCACGTCCTTATCGTCCAGCAACGATTCCAATTGCGAAGGGAGCGGCTCGGCCGAACCCACCAGGCTGAGAGCAATGGCCGCCTGTTTGCGCGTGTCGGGATTCTTATCGGTGAGCGCCTTGTTGAGGATGTCCTGGCATTGCTGAACGCGACCCGTGACAACCGGGGCGGCCGAGGGCGGCGAAGTCTGGCTCATCGTGATCACGGGCCAGAGAAGCGAAAATAAAACCGTACGCTCGATGCTTTTCATCGCTGGATTTGCTCTCCAGTATACGACCCTTCAAACACCAGTACGTCACTCCAGTAACGCCATGCCCGTAACGCGTGCGCGGCGCGCAGGATAGTTTATGTGATATAAAACCGGTGTTGCCCAGGAGATGGTATGAATTGGAAGCGAGTTTTCGTTGCCGTCCTGCTGGCGTCCATTTGCTTTCTGATCCAGTCTGCAATCGCCGACATTTATCCGGTCATCCTGCACGGAAAAGTGGTGATGGAGGATGGCTCGCCTCCTCCGATTGCGGTCTCCATCGAACGGGTCTGCAGCGACGTTAGCGGGTCAATGCCAGGCGTCCTCACCGACAAAAAAGGCGAGTACATCTGGCGCATGAACATCGATCCGTTGGAGACGCGCAATTGTGTAATCCGCGCCAGCCACACCGGCTACAGCTCCACTGAGGTGGAAGTTTCGGGCGTGGACACTACTCACACCACTCTCGATCTTCCGCCGATCGTGATTCGCACTTCGGTGTTTGACCCCTATACGCTTAGTTTTTCCGATAAGGGGATTTCCGGGCGCGCGTTGGGGGATTGGAAGGCCGCGATCAAGGCGCTGGACAGTCAGAACCTTGCCGAGGCTGCGCCGCACCTGGAGGCCGTCACGGCAGCTTCCGGGAAGGCAGCGCAAGCCTGGCACGCCTTGGGTGTGATTGACGACCGGCTCAACAAACCGGCCGAAGCGCACGCGGCTTACGAGCACGGCATCACTGCCGACCCCAAGTTCTTGCGCACGTATGTAGCTCTTGCGCGCCTCTGCATCAAGACCAAGGATTGGAACTGCGCGGGGGAGACCTCTGACGCTTTGATCAAGGCAGATCCCAAGCATTCTTATCCCGAAATCTATCTTCATCGAGCTGTCGCGCGCTATGAATTGAAGGATCTGAGTGGCGCTCAGGCCAGCGTGGAAGAGAGCATGCGCCTGGACTCGAAGCTTGCGCGAGCGGAATATGTGTTGGGACGGATTCTGGAGGCTAAGGGCGATCTGGCCGGAGCGAAGGCGCACATGACCAAGTATCTGCAGTTAGAGCCGGCTGCTCCCGACATCGAGTTGGTTCGCGGGCATATCGACAATCTTGGAAAGCCGGAGGCTAACGATGTCGATCCTCCGCTGGAGCCGCTGTAAGCTCGGTCCTCAGCTCCATCCAGATCTGGTAGTAGCGCCACTCGGCCGGCGGATTTTCCTCCTGGTAGTGATCGGGCAGCAAGGTGAGAGTGCCGGTGGAAAGCAGAATCTGCTTCACTTTGGGATTCTGTTCCAGCTTCGCGCGCATCGCGGCCACGATGATACGGTAATGCTCGCCCCTTTTGAGGGACCAGTATTTCATCCGCTTTTGATCGAACGTTACCCAATCGATACCCATCGTCCGCATGTTCTTCTCGCCGAGTTCGCCTGCGTTCTTGGCGTCAAAGGCGGTCATCTGCGCGACTTCTGCGCGAGTATGCGTCCAGGTGATGCCCGGAAATTTAGCGCGCGGATCGGATGGGCCTTCCGGGTACAGCATCATCTGCCAAAATCCCTCGACGCTCGCGTAGCGCTTGCCATCGAGCGTGAACGGAGTGGCCGCAAAGTTCGACAGAATGCCGAGCTCGTTGCGTTTGGAGAGAATCACTTCGCCGGGCTTCGCCGCTTGTGGAAGTATCTCCCAATCGGGCTTGTTGGTTTCCGGGACAGGCGTCCACCAGTGCGCAGGATACTGCTGAGCGGAGAGGTATTGCGCCGCGAGCATCGCGATCAGCGCGGCAACATGAAAGCTTCTAGTTGGCATGCCGGGGGGCTGTCCCTAATATAGGGTATGGCTCCGCTGGAGCGCTATTTCGAATTCAAAAAACTGAACACCACCTGGAAGACCGAGATCCTGGCCGGGGTCACGACGTTCATCACGATGGCCTATATCGTGTTCGTGAACCCCGCCATTCTCAAGGACGCAGGCATGCCCGTGCAGGCCGTGTTCGCGGCCACCTGCCTGGCCGCCGCGTTCGGCAGCATCCTGATGGGAGCATTTGCGCGCTATCCCATCGCCCTTGCGCCGGGCATGGGATTGAACGCATACTTCACGTATACCGTCGTCAAGGGCATGGGCGTACCGTGGCAAACGGCGCTGGGTGCGGTGTTTCTGTCGGGCGTGGCGTTCCTGATTCTTACCGTGACCGGCATTCGGCAATGGATCATCGCCGCAATTCCGTCGGAACTATACGCCGCGGTGAGCGCTGGGATTGGCCTGTTCATCGCCTTCGTCGGACTGCGCAACGCCGGCATCGTGAGGGCGGATCCAGCGACCATCGTCTCCATGGGAAACCTGCGCGATCCCAACGTCGCGCTCGCGGTGTTCGGAATCCTGATCATTGCGACGCTCCAAGCCTGGAAGGTGCGAGCGGCCATTCTGCTCGGCATTCTTTCCACTACCGCGGTCGGCGCCGCGGCCGGGTTGGTCCATTGGCAGCCGCAATCCTATCAATGGAGCGACATTTCGGGGACCATGCTGCATTTGGACATTCGAGGCGCGCTCGGGCTGGGGCTGCTCGAAATCGTCTTCGTCTTCCTGTTCGTGGATCTATTCGACAACCTGGGCACCCTGATGGGTGTCAGCAAGAAAGCCGGGTTGTTAGAGGCCGGCAATAGCAAGCCGGGCAGCCGAATCCCGCGCCTGAATCGCATTTTGCTGACGGATGCCACTGCCACCATCGGCGGATCTTTGCTCGGAACCACAACCGTGGTCAGTTACATTGAGAGCGCAGCCGGCGTGGCTGCGGGTGGCCGCACAGGCGTAACGTCCATCGTCACGGGGCTACTCTTCATAGCGGCCCTGTTCATCGCGCCACTGATTGGAGCGGTGCCAGCGGCGGCCACAGCGCCCGCGCTGGTAGTGGTGGGCGGCTTGATGATTTCCGCGGTTGCAGAGATTCCGTGGGATGACGCCTGCACGGCCTTCCCCGCCTTCTTGACTTTGATTACCATCCCGCTGACATTTAGCATCGCCAATGGCCTGGCTTGCGGAATTATTTCTTACGTCATCATCCACCTCGCCAGCGGGCGAGGCCGGCAAGTGCCCTGGGCGGCTTATTTGCTCGCAGTGCTCTTGATGATCCGGTTCGTTTACATTGGAGCCAAAACTTAGCAGGTTGCTGAAAAAGCCCGGCAGGCTGAAGCCCGCCCTACACGGGAACACTTACGTGATTGATAGCCCGTGTGGCGTAGGCGCCCACGCCTGCGGTTCGCGGATGTGGAAGGGCTTTTTCAGCAACCTGTTAGGAGGCGAGTTGCGCGAGCGTTTCGGCCAGCACCAGCGTACCCTGCGCAATCGCTTCCGGCGAAGCATACTCATCCGGCCGATGGCTGACACCGCCGCGGCACGGAATAAAGAGCATCGCCGTCGGCGCGATCCGCGACATAAATAGCGAATCGTGGTAAGCGCGGCTGATCATGCGCTCGCAGGCCAGGCCGTGCGTTTTTGAGGCTTGCATCAAGGCGTCCACAACCAGCGGAGCACATTGTGCGGGCGGGTCGGCGTTGACCAGTTCTAGTTTCGCTTGGACGCCGCGGCGAGCTGAGATCTCCTCGCAAGCCTGTTCGATTCTTCGCAACGCTTGATCGCGCCGCGCCTGGTCGATATCGCGCACATCGATTTCGATTCGCGCGCGGCTGGGGACGCTATTGACGGCGCCTGGAAACACTTCGCATACGCCGACCGTTGCCACCGTATCGATGGATCCGCTGGAGAAGGCGCTCTTCTCCACTGCCAAGGCGATCTCAGCGGCTGCAAGAAACGCATCGTGCCGGTCAGGCATCAGCACAGCTCCCGCGTGGCCGCCTTCGCCGTCGATCGTTATTTTGAGGCTAGCCGGCGCGGCGATCGCTGTAACTACACCCAGCGGGATGTTGTGCCGTTCCAGAAGCGGTCCCTGTTCGATATGCATTTCAACGAAGGCCGAATAGTATCCCTCTGGCAAGCGGACCGACGACAATGGACCTTCGAATCCCGCCGACGTTCGAGTACTTTCCAGCGAAACTCCATCGCGATCCACCAGGCCGCCGGCGATTTCAGGATCGAGCAGACCACCCAGCAACCGGCTCCCGAGGCATCCAATGCCAAATCGTGTGGGCTCTTCGGACGTGAATATGACAAGCTCGATGGATCGGCGCGGTTGGTAACCAGCGTGCATCAGTGCGCGAATCGCTTCCAGGCCCCCTAGTACTCCAACCGTTCCATCGAAACGCCCGGCATTGGGAATGGCATCTATATGAGAGCCGGTTCCGACCGGTTCTAACTCGGGATTCTCACCAACCCATCGCGCGAAGGTGTTCCCAACGGCATCCTCGCGAACGATGAGGCCGGTTTCGCGGCAGAGGCTCTTGACGAATTCCCGCGCGCGCAAATCCGCTTCCGTGAAAACGACGCGAGTCACCACGGGAGGGGCTTCCTGCGAAATCGCGCCCAGTGCGTCCAGCTCGTTCGCCAGGCGCTCCTGGTCGATATCGAGTTTCATCGATTCCAATCTTTGTAGATCAGATATTTTGCAGGCGTTTTTCCCAGCGCTCCGAACCACTGGGGACAATAAGGCGCCATCCAAATGAAATCGCCTTCCGCTACCGGATACCAGGAATCGCCGAGGCGATAGATCCCGCCGCCCTGGAGCATCAGCAGGCCATGCTCCATCACGTGGATCTCAACCATCGAGAGCGCTGCGCCGGGAAGAGAGGTCATGGTGTTTACTGCAAAGTCGAAGGAAGGATGGTCTGGCAAGAGGGCGCGAACCTGGAGCGCATCGTCCCCCATCAATGGCGCAGCGGCAACCTGGTTCTCGCGGCGAGTGAAAAAATCGGGCGCGGCCACGCCGGGCAATGGCTGATAGGCCTTCTCGATGATCGCTGCGCGCGCTACGCTCTTCGCGGAAACCACCGCCCGGTGGTCCGCGGGAAAATACCCATAGCCGCCCGGAGCCAGCACCGTTCCGTTCACTTCCACTTCACCTTCGATCACATAAAGGAACCGCTGCGCCATCGCGGGCGGCAGCAATCCTCCGGCTTCGAACTCCACGGTGTATTGCGTGAACCGTGCGCCGATGGCCGGTGCGGCATGAACGATGGCGGTCGCCTTTTGCATTCCAGGCTGCGGCGCGCGAACGAACGTATCGGGCGTCTGCAGAAGGTGGTTCGCTCGGTGAGCGCTACGAGTTTGTCCTAATTGGTGCATAAGTCGGGCCGGACAAATCTGCCAGGGGTGCGTGCGACGATTTCACCGGATACAAATATGGTCTCACCGCGACGGATGGTGCGCCGGACAGAGCCGCGGAAAGTAGAGCCGATGTACGGGCTCAAGGCGTGCCGGTGTTTCAGATGTTCGGCCTGCAATTGAGACGATCGGGAAATATCCACCAGAGCCAGGTCCGCATCCATGCCGACAGCGATAGCGCCCTTCGATCGGATTCTGAACCTGCGGGCGGGTTCAGACGCAACTAGCGAGGAGATCCGTTCGAACGTGAGCTGCCGGCAGTGGTGACCGCGATCGAGCAGCACGGCCAGGGTTGACTGCACGCCGGCGATCCCGCCCCAGGCCTTTCCGAAATCGCCGGTCTTCATTTCCGGTGGCGCGGGCGAATGATCCGATGCAACCATGTCGACTGTCCCCGCGAGCAATTGCGTCCAAAGAGCATCTTGATCCACGGCGCTGCGCAGCGGTGGCGCACACTTCGCGACAGCGCCCAGCCGCTCCACATCATCTTCCGTGAAGAAGAGATAGTGCGGGCAGGTTTCGATGGAAACATCGGTACCTTGCGCACGAGCTTCGGCGGCCAGTGCCACTCCGCGTCCCGAGCTGACGTGAACGATATGCAGCTTCGCGCCCGCCTCACGGGCCAGCAAGGTGGCGCGCTGGATGGCTTCCAGTTCAGCGATCACCGGGCGAGAGTTGAGAAAATCCCGGACGCTCCCGTTCTCGATTCGTCGCGTGAGACCTTGGGTGATCTCCTGGCTTTCGGCGTGTACGGCGACGGGCAAGCCGAGCCGCGCTGCTTCGCGCAGACCCTCGAACAGAGTAAGATCGTCAGCGCGTGGAAACTCAGGCAAACCGGAATCGCACAGAAATGCTTTGAAGCCGACCACGCCGCGATCGGCCAGCTCAGCCATTTGCGGGATGTTGCCAGGAATCAATCCTCCCCAAAGAGCAAAATCGGTGATGGAAGATTGCGCCAGCGCAGCGCGCTTTTGGTCGAACGCCGCGGCAGAGACAGTACAAGGCGTCGAGTTGAGAGGCATGTCGAAGAAAAGGGTTCCGCCTCCCGCCGCCAAAGCGCTGCTCCCGGTTGCGGCACCCTCCCAATTGGTCCGCCCAGGCTCGTTGAAATGCAGATGCACGTCGATCAGGCCTGGGAAGATGTGCAATCCACGTGCGTCGATCTCTTCAGTGGCTCCCGGAAGCTCGGGCCCGATCCCGGCGATTTTGCCATCCTCAATCGCGATGTCGAGCGTGTCGCCTCTCAGCACCGTGTCAGCCATGTCGTCGCTCCAGTGCCTCGAGAAAGCGCATCCCCACTTCCAGCGCAGCTTCGACATCTTCGATCAAAACTGTTTCATCGGGATGATGGCTAATCCCGCCCGGGCTGCGCACAAACAGCATCGCCGCCGGCATTCGGCGAGCGACAATCATGGCATCGTGGCCGGCCCCGCTTGCCATGCGATGAACCGTTCGACCGGTACTCATCACCGCCCGCTCCAGAAGCTCAACAAGTGCAGGGTCCATCCTGACAGCCGCTTGATCCAGACGCTGCTCCGAAGAAACTCGAAGGCAGCGGGCGGACGCAATCTGCGTGGCGCATCGCAAGAGCCTTGCAACCAGATGTTGACGAACAGCATCCTCTGTGTGCCGGACATCCAAACTGGTTGTGACCGAGCCCGGGATCACGTTGTCTGCGCCCGGAAGCGCAGCGATGCGGCCGACTGTCGCGACAGCGCCGGGCGTCGCGCGCGCTTCGCGCTCCACCGTGGATATCCATTCCGCCGCGCCAGCCAACGCGTCTTGTCGAAGATTCATCGGCGTGGTCCCGGCGTGGTTCGCTTTGCCTTCAAAGACCACGTCCAGACGGCTTTGGCCGGAGATGGCGTCGACAACGCCGAGCGGGAAGCCCAGGCTTTCGAGCACCGGTCCCTGCTCGATGTGAAACTCAAGATATCCGAGGGCGTTGCCAGCGACGCGCGCTTCGCCGATACGATTCGCATCTAATCCGAACGCGGTGATCGCTGGGCCGATGCATGTTAACAGATCGCTATCGATATCCCCGATCAGCGCACGGCTTCCGATGAAGGGAACGCCATAGCGCACGCCTTCCTCTTCGGAAAAACCGATGACCTCGATCGTAAACGGCAGCCGGCGCCCCGCGAGTCTTTCGATCAATGTAACTGGGAGCACCACGCCCAGGATTCCATCGAACGCGCCAGCGCGGGGAACTGTGTCAAGGTGCGAACCGATGAACAAGCGCGGAGCATCGTTCCGATCAGATGCGTAGAGTCCTCGCAGATTGCCCGCATGATCCACGCTGACACTTAGGCCGGCCTTTTGCATCCAACCGCGCAGCTGCTCGTGAACCTGGTGCATCGGCTGGGATAAAAACGTCCTGGTGGTGAAGCCAGGCTCTTCGCTAAATTCCGCCAGCACCCGGCAGCGGCCGATTACGTCATTCATCACGATCCCCGGTACGTGCTGTAACCATACGGGCTCAGCAAGAGCGGCACATGATAATTGCCAGCCGGGTCGGCCACGCCGAAGCGGATGACGATGTCATCCAAGAATGGCGGATCGGTCAACTCGGCTCCGGCGCGGCGAAAATAGTCCGCCACGTGAAACGTCAATTCGTAGACGCCCGGTTGCAGACGATCGCCCGAGATGAGAGGCTCCGCAGTGCGGCCGTCTAAATTAGTGATCGCGGACGTTACGAGCTTCCCACCAAAGCGCAGATCGATCGCGAGCCCCTGGGCGGGCTTCCCGCGCGACGTATCGAGCACATGGGTGGACAGTCGCGGCATCTTATCTCTTCAAGC
>JBEKLB010000019.1:0-31126 GCA_050010415.1 Bryobacteraceae bacterium
CTAGTGAAAAGAACAGAGCACGGCCGATTGAGACCAAGCGTGCGGGCTTTGAATGTTCCACTAGACGCTCATATGGTAGACTCTGGACGAGGCGCCGTGCCTAGAGAAGTTCCATCCGAAGGCGACATGCTCCAGGGCACCCTCGACATGCTCATCTTGAAAACGCTGGTGCTCGGAGCGGCCCACGGGCACTCCGTAGCGCACGCGATTGAGCGCGGCTCCAGTGAGATCCTTCAAGTGGAACACGGATCGTTATACCCGGCACTGTATCGCTTGGAGGACCGCGGGTGGATCGCGTCTTTCTGGGGCACGTCGGAGAACAATCGAAAGGCGAGATATTACCGCCTGACGCCAGCCGGTCGAAAACAACTCGCCATCGAGACAACCAGGTGGGAGCGCTTGGTGGACGGCATCAGCCGGATCTTGCGGCCCGCTACGGAATAGGGACATGTGAGCTGGCGCCACTTCTTTCACCGTACCCATCGAGATGCCGAGTTGGCAAAGGACATTCAGTTTTACCTCGATGCCGAGACGGATGACAATGTCGCGCGGGGGATGCCCGCCGATATCGCTCGCGAGCATGCGCGCCGGAAATTTGGGAATGCCACTCTCATTCGCGAGGAGATTTACCGCATGAACCGGCCGCAATTCTTCGAGACTCTCTGTCAGGATGGCCTCTATGCGTTGAGAATGATGCGGCGGAAACCCATGTTTACAGCGATGGTTACGGCCACGCTGGCGCTTGGCATCGGAGCGAACACGGCGATCTTCTCCGTCGTCAACACGGTCTTGTTGAAACCGGCTCGTTTCGCGGATCCGGAAAGAACTGTGTGGCTCGCGACGACGACGCCAAACGGACCGGACTACGGCGGGTCCGATCCAAAATTCAACCTATGGAGAGAGCAGACCAGCGTGCTCGAGGATGTCACGGGCCAAGCCTACGCGATGCTCAACTTGACCGGCGTCAATTCCCCGGAGCGGGTCCAAAGCGCGCGCGTAACGTCCGCTTATTTCCGTCTGCTCGGTCTGCCTATCTCACGTGGTCGCGGATTTACGCCTGAAGAGGATCGTCCAAACGGCCGACACGTCGTGGTTCTGAGCGATGGATTTTGGAGGCGGCACTTTGGTGGCGACCCCAGCATTCTCGGCAGAGATATTTCGCTCGGCGGCGCTCCGTATGAAGTAGTTGGGATCGTGGCGCCCGGCGCTCAGACCGAGGCGCAGGTACCACCCGAGATTTGGATTCCCCTCCAAATCGATCCCAACAGCAACAACCAGGTAGAGTACTTCTTGGCGCTGGCTCGACTCAAGTCTGGGGTAACGCTAAGTATGGCGCGATCGCAACTTCGAATTGCCGCTGAGGAGTTCCGCCGCAAGTATCCCAACGTTGTGACCATGCGTCCAGGTAACAGTTTTAGCGCCGATACGGTGCAAGAAGCCATGGTCAAGGATGTGCGGCCGTCTCTGATGGTCCTCCTGGGGGCCGTCAGCTTGGTTTTGCTGATCGCTTGCGCCAACGTCGCAAACCTGTTGCTGGCCCGCGCGGCCGGCAGAACACGCGAGATCGCCATTCGAGTGGCCATGGGCGCCGGGCGAGGCCGCATCGTCGGTCTATTGCTTACCGAAAGCGTCGCCCTTTCGCTGCTAGGCGGGACCCTCGGCTTGGGGCTGGGCAAGTTGTGGATTCGCGGCCTGCTCGCGCTCAATCCCACCATTCCTCGGATCGGCGATTACGGCTATCACGTGGCCGTCGATTGGCGCGTGCTGAGTTTCACGCTATTTCTTTCGCTGGTAACTGGAATTCTGTTTGGTCTCGTGCCCGCGCTCGAAGCTTCCCGCATCGATTTGAACACCGGTTTGAAAGAAAGCAGCGGAAGGTCTGGCAGCAGTCTGCGGCAGAACAACACGCGATCGGCGCTCGTTGTCGGCGAAATGGCTCTCGCTCTTGCTTTGCTGATTGGGGCCGCGCTGCTCATACGCAGTTCCATCGCTTTACGATCCGTTAACCCTGGCTTTGATGCGCGCGACACATTGACGCTGCGAATGTCCCTCACCAGTTCACGTTTTGAAGAGACTTACCAACTGGACCAGTTCGTTCGCAACGGCGCTCGGCGTTTAGAGTCCTTGCCGGAAGTGGTTTCCGTCGGCGCCACTTCCTGGCTTCCGTTTGAAAGCGGGGCCACGCTTCCCTTTGCCGTGGTTGGGCGTCCCTTGACAGGTCCTTCACATGGCTTCGGTCACTGGCGGGATATCTCTCCCGCTTACTTCGATGTTCTGAAGATCCGTATCTTGCGCGGCCGCTCCTTTACGGATCACGACGATGCCAAGGCGGGGAGTGTGGTCATCATCAACCAGGCAATGGCCCAACAATACTGGCAGAACGACGATCCGCTTCGCCAACGAATTGTCGTCGCTCCGAATGTTGGTCCAGAGTTTGACGAGCCGCCGCGTCAGATTGTCGGCATTGTCGATAACATACGCGAAGACGGCCTGGATCGAAATCCTCTTCCCACTATGTATGTTCCAATAGCGCAAGTGGCAGATGCTCGCATCGCGCGCCTGCGGGAGAGCATAGTTTGGATCGTGCGTACCCGCGTCGAGCCGCACGCATCGGTCCAGGCGATAGAACGTGAGCTAACGGAAGCCAGCGGTGGTCTGCCAGTGGGAGGGTCTCGCTCTATGCAAGAACTCGTGGCGCAATCCACCGCGCGTCAGGACTTCAATGCGCACCTTCTGAGTATTTTCGGAGGCATCGCGCTCTTGCTCGCGTCAATTGGAATCTATGGATTGATCGCGTATTCCGTCGAACAGCGAACGCGAGAAATCGGAATCCGTGTGGCGCTAGGAGCCACATCGAGCGATGTGCGCAATATGGTCGTGTTCCAGGGCATGCGGCTGGCCATGGCCGGCGTGGCGCTGGGCTTCTGCATAGCCCTTGGGTTGACGCGTCTTCTCGCCGGCTTCCTATTTGGGGTTCAAGCGCAAGATCCGGCCGTGTTCGCGGTGAGTCCAATTTTCCTGACCAGCGTGGCATTCCTGGCGGTCTGGCTTCCCGCGCGGCGGGCTAGCCGGCTAAATCCCCTCGATGCCTTGCGCCAGGAATGACGAAACCATTGGGAATCGGTAGATCCGTTTACAGCGCACACTGGATTTGCCGGCCCAGCGAACCCTTGCGGTGGGAAGCTAGGTCGCGCTGGAGTCGCCCGTGAGCCAGTCTTCAGCGCGTCTTTCGAGCGCGATGCGGACCAGCTGGCTGCGGGTGCGGACGCCGGTCTTGTCGAAAAGCTGTTGCATCACGGCTTTGATGGACCCCTCGGAAACCTGCAATTGCGTCGCGATTTCTTTGTTGGTCAGTCCTTCGAAGACCCCATGCAGGACGAATCGCTCGCGCGCGGTAAGAACCTGGGTGCTGCGCTGCTCCTCGGATTTTCCGGTGGCGCCGGCAATCAGGGACCGCATGGCGCGCGGGTCTAGCCAAGGCTCGCCGGCCACCATCCGGCGGATTGCTTCCACTAACTGGGCCGGGGAGCTGTGCTTCAGGAAGATGCCCTCCGATCCGCTTTCGAGCACGCGCACGGTGGCCGCGTCGCTCATTCCGGCGGTCACCATCAGCACGCGGCCTTTGAATCCATGTTTTCGGATCTCATCCAGGGCGACGGCTCCCTGCTCTTCGCCCAGATCGTAATCGAGCAGAATGATGTCGGGTTGTTCGCGGGCGATGATGGTCAGCGCTTCGCCGACCGTGGCGCAGGAGCCCACCATGCGGAAGCCGGGCTCAGTCTGCAACAACCGGCTGAGGCTGTCCCGGAACAGACTGTGATCGTCCACCAGCAGAATCCGGATTTCCTGGCCCATAGCTCTCCTTCAGGTTACCCGTTAGGACCGGCGAAAGCTCAACCACAAACATGGCGCCGCGCGGCTCGGGTTCATAGCGCAGGTCGCCGCGGAAGGATCGCATCAAGGCGCGCGAGAGATAGACGCCTAACCCCGTGGACTGCGCTCCCGGCTGGAAGGGCCGAAAGAGGTGTTCGGGATGCAGTACGCCGCCGCCGGTGTCATGAACACGCACCACTACATGATGGCCTTCGTTGCGCGCGACAATCTTCAATTCCCGGGAAGGCTGATCGAGCATGGCCCGCTGGCTGTTTTTGGTGAGGTTGAGGAAAACCTGCATCAGGCTCTGCCGGTCCGCCCAAACGGCCGGAAGGCCAGGTTCGATGTCCCACGATACGCCGATCCCCTCTTCGCGCAAGGCGGCTTCGATGACGATGCGCAGCTCTTCGAGCAACGCCGGCAGATCCACTCGAGCGGCTGGATAAGGAGTCTGCCGCAGTTCCAGAGCCGCGATTTTTTCGAGCGTCTCAATCAGGGTGCCGAGCGCTTCAAAATCCTTGTTATTGGCCAGCGAACTGTTGCGCGCAAGATTCTCGTGCACCACCGCGATGGCGCCGCAAACGTTGCGAACTTCGTGCGAGACCGCCCCCACCAGAATCCGCGAGGCAGCCAGAAGCTGATGCAGGCTGTACTCTTCGCGATTGCGCAAATCTTCCGACGTGTCCACCACCATGGCGGCCAGCCGGGGCCCCACGCTGGTGCGGTAGGTCGAAAACCAGATGTCGGCGAGGAAGGCTTCACCGTCCTGCCGCTGGCCCCGGCACTGCATGACGGTGCGAAAGGATGGTCCGTTGGGCGCTGGAGCCGGGACGTTCACCAGCGACGGCAGGTATTGGCGAATCGACCTGCCGGGAAGCGCCCCGGGCGATAGAGCGAAGAGCCGGTGTGCGGCGTCGTTCGCTTGCAGCACGGAGCCATAAGTATCCGCCGTAAAAATGGCCACCGGGCTGCTGTCCACCAGCACCTTCAACTGTTCTTCGGCCGCGCGGCGCGCTTCGCTCTCCGATTCGATTTGATTCAGATGCCGCAGAGCGGCCTGGCGGCTGCGCACCACTTCGTAGACAAAGAGGCCCATGCCCAGGAACGCCGCGAAAATCAAAATATCGCGCGGGATGCCGGCGCTCGGGCGCCAGTCGAAAGAGTCGAAAATCTCGGCCAGAAGGGTGCATAGCGCAGCTACCATTCCGATCTGCCAGCGTTTCAGAACGCTCCCCACCATCAGCATCGGAAACAGGTAGAGGAAGCCCAGCGTGACATCCTTGTCGGCGCGCCAGTCGGCGATGGCGATGATGGCGATCAGAACTCCGGCCTTGAGCAGGACAGCCTGGGTGCCGCCACGAAGGAAGAAAGAGAGCATGGGGATGTGCGCCGGTTTAGTCATATTCTAGACACGCAATCATCACTTTTCGCAAGACTTATGCGAGATGATAGTAGAAAGACCACCGACAGCATCCGAAAGATAGTGGCATCGTAACCGAACGATACTGGACTCGTCTTTATCCAAGTGGCTACCTTTAGTTTAGATCTGGATTTGCCGTTGGCGTCGACATCGAGCTCTATGCGGGAGGCCGGCGTGCGCTGGTGCGCGGCTCAGTATCGGGATTCGTTGGAATGAGCCAAATACAGAGATGGGGCTTGCTGATGGCCATATTGGGATCGAATGCATTTGCGCAGCCGCAGAGCCCGGCGCCTCAGACCTTCACCTGGCAGCAGATTCGCGACCGTTTTGAAACCGGCAATCCGACGCTGCGTGCGGCGCAGATTAGCATTGACGAATCGCGAGCCCAGGAAATCACGGCCTATCTGCGGCCCAATCCGGACCTGACCGCATCGGTGGACCAGATCAATCCATTCTCGACGCAAACTCCGCCTAACGGAGGATCGGGCACCTACGATCCTTTCGCCTATGCGTTCCCGGCGGGCTCCATCAGTTACCTGCACGAGCGGCAGCACAAGCGCGAACTGCGCCGGGAAAGCGCGCAGAAGGAAACCGAGATCACGGCGGCGCAATACGCCGATCAAGAGCGAAACCTGGTTTTCAATCTACGGACGGCGTTCGTGCAGACGCTGCAGCAGAAGGCGATCTTAGATCTCACCCGCGAGAATCTGGCTTATTACAAGCACCTGCTGGACGTGAGCAACGACCGGCTGAAGGCTGGCGACATCGCGAGGGTGGATTTTCAACGGTTGGAACTGCAGCGCGTGCAGTATGAGACCGATGTCCAGACGGCGCTGGTGAATCTGCGCACGGCCAAGATCCAGTTGCTGATGTTATTGAACGAGCGGACGCCGGTGGAGCAATTTGACGTGACGGGAGCGTTCGATTTTTCGAATCAGATCCGCCCGCTCGAGGACTTGCGCCGCGCGGCCATGGAAAACCGGCCGGATCTTAAAGCCGCGGCCGAGGCCGTGGACAAAGCGCAAACCGATCACCGGCTGGCGGTGGCCAATGGATCCGTCGATCCGACCTTCAGCGCGGACTTTGCGCGCAACCCGCCTATCCCGGTTTACTTCGGCCTGAGCGTCAGCATCCCGTTGCGCATTTTCGACCGTAATCAAGGCGAGAAAGTCAGGACCCAGCAGGATATCGCGCGCAACGAACGGCTGCGCGACGCCGCGACGGCGCAGGTGTTCAGCGATGTGGATTCAGCCTACGCCACCATCCAGAGCAACCTGGAGCTGCTGCGGCCATACAAGGAAACCTATCTGAAAGAAGCAGTGGAAGTGCGCGATACGGTTTCCTTCGCCTACACGCGCGGTGGAGCGTCGCTTTTGGATTTCCTGCAGGCGCAACAGGATTATCGCAGCACGGAATTGAATTACCTGAACCTGGTGGGTTCCTGCCTGACGGCCGCGGCGCAGCTGAATATGGCGGTGGGGCGGGAGGTAGTCGAGTGACCATCTCCGTGAGAGCTAGCTTGGCAGCCGCGGGCCTGGCGGCGAGTTTGTTTTTGGCGGGCTGCGGCGACAAGGTGGAAGCCGATCCGAAGCTGGGAGCGCCGCCGGCGGCGGACATCGTACATGAATCGGACGGCAGCCTGTTCCGCGTGGATCATCCCGAGCAGTTTCCCATTGCCACCGCGGGCGAGCATGACGCCGCTCCGGAATTAAAGACCACCGGCACGGTGAGCGCCGATGTCTCGCGCAACATTCCCGTGATTTCGCTCGCGTCGGGCCGCATCGTCGAGATTGACGCGCGGCTGGGCGACACGGTCACCAAAGGACAATTGCTTCTCAGGATCCAAAGCCAGGATATCTCCCAGGCGTTTTCCGATTACCGGCAGGCGGTGGCGGACGAGACGCTGGCCAAAGCCCAACTGGATCGATCGAAAGAGCTGCTGGAAAAGGGAGCGATCGCGAAGAAAGACGAAGAAGTAGCCGAAGACACCGCCATCAAGGCCAAGGTGACCACCGAGACTTCCGTGGAGCACTTGCACGTGCTGGGCGCCGACATGGACCATCCCAGTTCCATCATCGAGATCCACGCGCCAGTCTCGGGCGTGATTACCGATCAACAAGTGACCGCCTCGGCGGGGGTGAAGACACTGGACAATTCTCCGAACCTGTTCACCATATCCGATCTGTCGAAGGTGTGGATCATCTGCGACGTGTACGAAAACGATATATCGTTCGCGCGCCTGGGCGAGTATGCCGATGTTCATCTGGCTGCGTACCCCAACATCGTTCTCAAAGCGCGGATCGCGAATATTTCACCCACGCTCGACCCGAACATCCGAACCGAAAAGGTGCGTCTGGAAGTGGACAATTCAGGGCTGCTGCGCTTCGGGATGTTCGTCAGCGCGACCTTCCATGGCTCGCAGAAGCAAGTGCGCGCGACGGTGCCGGCGACGGCCATTCTGCACCTGCACGATCGTGACTGGGTGTATGCACCGGCGGGCGACAAGACGTTCCGGCGCATGGAAGTGGTCAGCGGGAATATGTTGCCGGGCGGGCTGCAGGAAGTTATCTCGGGTATCCAGCCCGGGCAGCAGGTGGTATCGAACGCGCTGGTTCTGCAGGCGACCGTTGAACAGTAACAACAGAACAGTAACAACATGATTCGCAAAGTAGTCGACTTCGCGCTCAACAATCGCTTCATGGTGCTGGCCATCGCGCTGCTCCTGCTGGCGTGGGGCGCGGTCTCGTTCCACAACCTTCCGGTGGAAGCCTATCCCGATGTCGCGAACAATTATGTCGACGTCATCACCCAATGGCCGGGGATTTCGGCTGAGCAGATCGAACAGCAGGTGACCATTCCGCTGGAAATCGCCATGAACGGGATTCCCGATGTGGTGCATCTGCGCTCCTTCTCCCTGTTTGGCTTGTCGGACGTGAAGTTGATCTTCGAAGACGGATCGGAGAACGCCTGGAATCGCGAACGGGTGCTCGAGAGGCTGGCCCAGGTCACGCTGCCCGCGGGAGTGAATCCGCAGATGGGGACCGATTGGAGCCCGGTGGGACAGATCTACTTCTTCACGCTAACCAGCAGGAATCCAAAGTACGACGTGATGGAGTTGAAGTCGCTCGAAGACTGGGTGGTGGAGAAGAACTTCAAATCGGTGCCTGACGTGGTAGACGTGGCCAGCTTCGGCGGTCCCACGCGCGAGTATCAGGTGCGCATCGATCCGGACAAGCTGATCGCTTACGGCCTGAGCATCAGCCAGGTGGAACAGCAACTGGCGAACAACAACGCCAACGCCGGCGGCAGTTTCATCGAGGCGGGCCTGCAGCAGGTGGATGTGCGCGAAGTGGGCATGGTGACGAACGTCCACGACATCGCCGACACGGTGATCAAGACGCAGAACGGAACGCCACTGCACATGAGCGACATTGCGACCATCGCGCAGGGGCCCAAGATCCGGTTGGGCCAGTTCGGACGAGCCATTCGCCGCGAGGACGGCAAGGTCGCCGACAACGAAGACGTGGTTTCGGGAATCGTGCTGATGCGCAAAGGGGCCGATTCCGATACCACGCTCAAGGGAATTCACGCCAAGGTAGACGAGCTCAACAATTTCATTCTGCCGACCGGGGTGAAGATCGTTCCGTTCATCGATCGCAGCGAACTGGTGGAGTTTACCACGCACACCGTGCTGCACAATCTGACCGAAGGCATCATCCTGGTTGTCATCATTCTGTTCCTGTTCCTGGGCAATACCCGAGCCGCGCTGATCGTGGCGGTAACCATTCCGTTTTCGCTGCTCTTTGCATCCATCTGCCTGAGCTTGCGGCATATTCCGGCCAATCTTTTGTCCCTGGGCGCGCTGGATTTCGGAATGGTGGTGGATGGCGCGGTGGTGATGATCGAAAACATCGTGCGGCACTTGCACACGCAGCAATCCGGAAATGGCGAGCGCCAGTCGGTGGGCGATCAGATCCGCGCCGCGGCCCACGAAGTACAGCGGCCCGTGTTCTACGCCATCACCATCATCATTACGGCTTACATCCCGATCTTTACGTTGCAGCGCGTGGAGGGGCGGCTGTTCAAGCCGATGGCCTGGACCGTCGCGTTCGCGCTGCTGGGGGCTCTGCTGTTCTCGATCATCGTGTCGCCGGTGCTGGCCAGTCTGCTGTTCCGGCGCGGAGCGAAGGAATGGCACAATCCGGTAATGCGGCGCCTCACCGTGATGTATCGCAAGGCTGTCCGCTGGGCGATACGCGAGCGCTGGGCGGTGGTATCCGTGGCAGTGCTGGCTTTGGGCGCGACGGTTTATCTGGCCGAAAGCGGAATCATCGGCTCGGAGTTCCTTCCGCATCTCGATGAGGGCGCGTTATGGGTGCGCGGAACGCTGGCGCCCAGCACGGGCCAAACCGAAGGCGTGCGCGTGGCGAATCTGGCGCGGGAAACTTTGGCCGCCTTCCCGGAGGTAACCATTGTGACCAGCCAGGTGGGACGCCCCGATGACGGCACCGACACCACCGGCTTCTTCAACACTGAATATTGCGTGGACTTGAAGCCGAAGGAACAGTGGCGTCCAGTGTTTCATCAAAACAAAGATGCTCTCATCGCGTCCATGAACGATCAGCTGGACAAGATTCCTGGAGCCATCTGGAATTTTTCGCAACCCATCGCCGACAACATGGAAGAGGCCGTCAGCGGCGTGAAGGGCCAGCTGGCCACCAAGATTTATGGCGACGACCTGCGGACGCTCGAAGACAAAGCGGACGAAGTGCTCAAGACCATGCACACCGTGCGCGGCGTGGAAGATCTGGGCGTGTTCCGGTTGCTGGGCCAGCCGAATTTGAACGTGCAGGTAGACCGCCAGCAAGCGGCGCGCTTTCAAATCAACGTGGCCGACGTACAGGACGCCATTCAGACCGCCGTGGGCGGAAACGCACTGACGCAAGTTCTGCAAGGCGAACAACGCTACGATCTGGTGGCGCGCTATCTGGCTCCGTATCGCGACTCGCGGGAAGCCATCGCGAATATCCGTTTGCTCTCGCCTTCGGGCGAGCGGGTCTCGCTGGCGCAATTGTCGAAGATCGAGATGAAGGACGGCGGCTCCGAGATTTATCGCGAGGGCAACCAGCGCTATGTCGCGGTGAAGTACAGTATCCGCGGCCGGGATCTGGGGAGCACGGTGGAAGAAGCCATCGACAAAGTGAACAAACAGGTCCAATTGCCGCGCGGTTATCACATCAATTGGGAAGGCGAATATGAGAGCGAGAAGCGGGCGGCGGCGCGTTTGTCCATCATCGTGCCGCTCACGGTGCTGATCATCTTCGTCATCCTGTACACCATGTTCCAGTCCATGAAATGGGCTGCGCTCATCATCGTGAACGTCATGATGACGCCGCTGGGCGGCATGCTGGCGCTGTTTGCGACGCACACCCATTTCAGCGTATCGTCCGGCATTGGGTTTCTCGCATTATTCGGAGTTTCCGTGCAGACCGGCGTGATCATGCTGGAGTACATCAATCAACGCCGCGCGCGCGGGCATTCCATCGAAGAGGCCGCGGTGGAAGGAGCGGTTCTGAGGCTGCGGCCCATCATCGTCACCAGCATGGTGGCCACCCTGGGCCTGTTGCCGGCCGCCATGTCGCACGCTATCGGGTCCGATTCGCAGCGTCCGTTTGCGATCGTCATCGTGGGCGGCTTGATCTCCGGGCTGCTGCTCAGCATCTTCCTGCTTCCAACCTTGTATGCGTGGGTTGCGCGCCCCGGCGACGTACTCCCCGCACCCGAGGCTTCCGACGACTCGCATTGATCGCGTGCTCCTTCTATAGCGCAGAACAGCGCACAGGTGCTACGTTGGTTCGGGCCAAGTAGGCAAGCCCTATTGCTGGATACGAAAGCGGTCGATTTCGGAGGAGATCGATGAAGAACCACGATGTTCGCGCTAAGATCGCGGAAGTAAGCATCATTCCGGCGGTTCGGGTAAAAACCCCGGAAGATGCCTGGTTCGCGGCGGAGGCCGTCTCGCGCGGCGGAATCCCCATCGTCGAACTAACCATGACGGTTCCCAAGGCCACCGAACTAATCGCCCATCTGGTGGAGAAACATCCGGATATGGTGGTGGGCGCCGGAACCGTGCTGGATGTGGAAACCGCGCGCGCCTGTCTGGATGCCGGAGCGCATTTTCTTACCAGCCCGGGGCTGGATCTGGAGACCGTGGAGTTCGCCGTGAAGCACCAGGTGGTGGTGATGCCGGGTGTACTGACACCCAGTGAAGTGATGGCCGCGGCCAAGGCGGGGGCGGACTTCGTCAAGATATTTCCGTGCTCGCAGCTGGGCGGCGTAGCCTACCTGCGTGCCTTGCGCGCGCCCTTTCCGCATGTTTCCTTTATCGCCTCGGGGGGAGTGAACCAGCAGACCGTCGGGGACTACATTTATGCCGGGGCGGCTGCGGTTGGGATCGGCACCGAGTTGATTCCGCCCCGCGCCATTGAGGCGCGCGAACAAGCGTGGATCGTGGAATTAGCGCGCAGGTTTTCGCATTTGGTGAAGAATTCGCGCGCCGAGTTGACGTTCAACCGTTGATGTGAATTCATGTGATGCGAATTCATGCACCCAAGGCCGAGTTTTACGCCACGGCCCGCCGTTCGGGAGCATAGTTCGCAAACAGCGCATCCTGGATCGGACGCTCGGCCCGGAAATCGGCCAATTCTTCGGGGAACCGTTCGATCAGCTGCGCCGGGGCGCGGCGGCGATCGTCACCGAGCATTTGCGCGATTTCGAGCGCGTTCACCACGCTCTTGCCGCCCGCGTCGTTGTTGGCGAATACGAACGTGGTCGCGGCGTGTTGCTGGATGTTATCCACGCGCTGCTTCCATTCCTGCAGCTCTTTTTGCGAGTAGAGGTAATCGTGGGCGGCCACAGCCCTGGCCGGCCGGCCGAACTCTCGCTCCCAATGCTGCGGGTTGCGCCCATGCAACCGCACATACCCGATTCGCGATGTTAGCGCGGACGTGGCCGGCATCCCCTTGGTATAGGGAGCCTGGTCGATATTCACAAAACCAATCCGATGGTCGATCAGAGTTCCAAGCGCTTCTTCATGCAGCCAACTCGAGTGCCGCATCTCCGCAACCAGCTGGAACTCATGGAATGCGCGCCGCAGCGCGATCAGGAATGTGCGGTTCTCCTCGGTATAGCGAAAAGCCCAGGGACATTGCATGAGCACGCAGCCCAGTTTCCGCGCACGCTGCAAGGGCCACAGGCCTTCCTTAAACCGCGCCACTTCTGCTGCGCCGAGCGAGCGTTCGTGTGTAAAACGGCGGCCCAACTTCACGGTAAACAGGAACTTGGGATTGTGCTCCACTTTCCTTAGCCAAAGACTGGCCAATTCCGGCTGGATGGATTGATAGAAGCTGGTGTTGATTTCGACCGCATCGAAATAGGTGGACAGATCTTCCAGTGCGTGAAAGCCGCGTGGCTTCAGCTTGGGATAAACAACCCCGTTCCAGTGTGGATAAGACCAACCGGAAGGGCCGCAATAGAGTGATCGGGGGAGGGACATGGCACTCTTTGGTTCTCCTTTTCTTCGCTTATTAGTATAGGCGAATACAAGGCGAAAATCAATAGGCGCGTTTCGCTCATGCTTACGTACGTTTACGAGGCGCCGGCTGTGCGGCCAGGGAGAGAGAGTAGCTCGAAAGAGCCAGCTGGAAAGCGCGAAGAAATTTCGGCGCTGGCGTAACTTGGCCGCTGCCGGGAGCGTTATTTATTCAAATCCCCGTTACGACGGCGGACGCTTCACCCTATCACCCCAAAAAGCGTCCGCCATTCTATTTCCCAAAGCGGTTTTTCCCGAACAAGACGCTACTCGCCGGAAATTCCTTCGAACAGCGGAGTGCTGAGGTAGCGCTCGCCGGAATCGGGCAAAACCACCACCAACATCTTTCCCTTCATCTCAGGCTCCTGCGCCACCCGTACCGCGGCGGCCACTGCGGCTCCGCTCGAAATACCCGCGAGAATGCCTTCTTCCCGCGCCAGGCGCCGGGCCATTTCCATGGACTCCTCGTTGGTCACTTGCTCCACGCGGTCCACCACGGACAGGTCCAGGTTTCCGGGAATGAATCCGGCGCCGATCCCTTGAATCTTATGCGGCCCCGGGTGCAGCATCTGGCCCTTGCGCGCTTGCGTAATCACCGGGCTGCCGGTGGGCTCCACGGCGATCGAGATCAGCTTCTTGCTAGTTTGAACGGATGTTATATAACGTGACGCGCCGGTTATGGTTCCACCCGTGCCTACGCCGCACACCAGGGCGTCGATGGCTCCCTCCGTATCGTTCCAAATCTCGGGTCCAGTGGTTTTGAAATGGATATCCGGATTGGCAGGGTTTTGGAACTGCTGCAACAGCACATAGCGCCCGGGATCTGACGCGACAATGTCTTCCGCCCTCCCGATGGAACCCTGCATACCCGCCGCGCCTTCGGTGAGGATCAGGTTGGCTCCGAAGGCCTGCAGGACCTTGCGGCGCTCCACCGACATGGTCTCGGGCATCACCAGCGTAATGGGATACCCGCGCGCCGCCGCGACAAAGGCCAGAGCGATGCCGGTATTGCCGCTGGTGGGCTCAATCAGTTCCTTGCCGGGCTGAAGCAGCCCTCGTTTTTCAGCGTCCCAGATCATGGCTGCGCCGATACGGTCCTTCACGGAGTAGGCCGGGTTTCGTCCTTCAATCTTGGCCAGGATGGTGGCGTGATTTCCCTGGCCGATGCGATTCAACTTCACCAGCGGGGTGCGGCCGATGCTCAGCGAATTGTCCTGATAGAACATCAAATCTCCCAGTTTGGAACGTACTTGGACTGCTGCTCGCGCCAGTTCCGGACCAATTCGGCGAACGTGGTTCGATCGACGACGTCGGAAACGGCTTGATCTACTCTACGCCAGGTGTCGGCGAATGGATCGGCGCCGTTTTGCTTGCGGACCGGCTTGGTGCTCTTGGCGCCTTCGACGTAACGCGTCACTTGTCCCACTGTGATCGCGTCCGCCGAGCGAGCCAGCAGATAGCCTCCCTCAGCGCCGCGGCGGGACTCGACGAAGCCACCCTGCTTCAGACCGGCCAGAATCAGCTCCAGAAATTTCTGCGGGATTTTTTGCCGCTTCGCGATGTCGGCGATTTTGATCGGTTCGCCGAACTTTTGCAGTGCCAGATCGAAGATCGCGTGCAAGGCGTATTCGCCCTTGACGGAGATATTCATGAGCGCCGTTATCAATCTCCTTCGACCAACTAGAGATTGTAACCGGCAATCCTGCTCTGGCGCTAGCGGCATTGAGGCGCGTGCAGTGGTCCCTTTACTTGTCGTCCCGCAAAGCACGCACCGATACGGTCATATGGTCGAGCGACTGCAGATTGAAGCGCGCCACCAACTCAGCGGCACGCTTGCGCAATTTGCGAGACAGCGACTTGTTTCCCGCCCGCAGCGTGGCTGAAGCATAATCGAGGAGCAACCGGGCAGTGGCGGGATGATCCTGGCCCAATGTTTTGTCCTGAATGCTGAGAGACTGCTCGAAATAAGGCAACGCATCAACCGGGCTGCCAGTGCGAGCCACGATATTTCCCAGATTCCGCAGGACTTGCGCGCGCAACACGGCATCGCCCGTCGGACGCAGCAGCTCCAAAGCGCGCTGTTCGGCTTGCCGCGCGTCTTCGGTGCGATCCAGCCGCTGATACAACACGCCCGTGTTGGCGAGCGCGCTTGCCAGGTCTTTTCTGGCTGGGGCACCCAGGCGCTCGAAGATGCCGATGGCCTGTTCGTAGAGCGGCCGGGCAGCCAAAAAGTCATTCTTAGTCTCCAGCACCTTCCCCAAATTGTTCAGAGTGACGCCGTATTCCCGGCTGGCTGTGTCCGGGTTCCAGTCGTAGGATCGCAAAGCGGTGCGCAACAGGTCTTCGGCCTGATCTACCTCGCCGAACCGGCAGCGCAGGATTGCCAGATTGTTAAGGACGGAGGGCAGGCCGGGGGCATCGGCGTTGAATTGTTGGAGGGTCCTCAGGGCCGTCTCCATCAGATTGCGCGCCTCCCAATCCCGGCCTTCCGCGCGATAGACGTCGGCCAGATTGTTGAGCGAATAAGCTACCTCGACACTCTCGGCAGCGAGATGCTTTTGCCGCCATTGGAGTGCGCAGCGGTACATAACTTCCGCCTCACGAAAACGGTCCTCACGCTGATAGAGCGCTGCTAAATTATTCGCGATTTTCGCTCGAGCGAGATCGTCCTCGTACCCGGCGCCCAGCGCTGCGCGGTATAACTGCTCGGCTTCAGCTTCTCGTCCTGCGCGCGCCAGACTGATAGCTTCGTTGTTGCGCGCGGCGGCCTGCGACAACAAGTCCTTCCCTGCGCTCTGCGCCCCTACCATTCCAGTGAACAGCATCGCCAGAAACGTCAATCGCCGGCCAACGCTCAAGTTCGCTCTCATAGCGAAGCTTATCGGCACGGACTACCGGAACTTCTCACTTTGCGCTGACAAATTTGGAAGGCCTGTTGACTTTCCGATCGTTCTCGAATAATCTCAGGCGCATGCGCCAACGAAATCCCCTGCACGTGACAAACAAACTGATCGGCCTTTTATTGGTATTGCCGCTCGTGGGCGCGGAGCCTGCCGGCTATAAGTATTGGAGCGCGGCGGAAATGAAGGGCATGGCCAAGCCGCTTTCGAACAAAAGCAACGTCAGGACGTCGTCCGAAAACCTGGGAAATTTTGGCGTGGATCACGCTTTGATGATCCATCGCGAGGGATCGGGCGTGGCGGAATTACACGAAACCGAAGCGGATGTGATCATGGTGGTTTCGGGAGGGGCCACGCTGGTGATCGGCGGCACCATGCCAGGCTCCAAGAAAACGGCTCCGGGCGAGATGCGCGCGCCGGCGGTTGAGGGCGGCGAGCATCAGAAGATGTCGCCCGGGGATATCCTGCATATTGCGCCCAAGACGCCGCATCAAGTGATGCTGGAGCCGGGGACGCAGATCACCTATTTTACCCTCAAAGTGAAGGAGTGATCGGGCTCATTTCGGACACCCACGGATTGTTGCGGGATCAGGCGCTCGAAGCGTTGCGAGGCTCCGAACTGATTATCCACGCCGGTGACGTAGGCCAGCCGGAAATTCTCACCGAGCTCCGGCAACTGGCGCCGGTCATCGCGGTCAAGGGCAATATCGACAAAGGATCGTGGGCTTCCGAATGGCCGGCGACGGCGATGGTAGAAGCTGGCCCAGCGACGATCTATGTCCTGCACGATATCCAGGAGCTGGACCTCAATCCAGCCGCGGCCGGGATTCAGATCATCGTGAGCGGCCATTCTCACAAACCCTCCAGCAGCGAAAAGTCGGGCGTTCTTTACATCAACCCCGGCAGCGCTGGTCCTCGACGTTTTCGATTGCCGGTTACGCTGGCACGCCTCGATCTGGCTGCCACGCCTTGGAACGTGACGTTCGTTGATCTTCTGCGCGAATAGCTAGCTCATTCGAGCAGCACGTTACTCCTTCCAGAACAGCTCGGCATCCGAGCGCCGCACGTAGTTAGCATCGATCCCGGCGGGATCGCTCGAGCGGCCGGCCGTGAATTCATCCCATGCGATGTGCCCGATCGCGGCGGCCAGCGCGCGTGGAGCACTTACGGTCGAGATCAATTCGCAGTCGTTCGTGGGCAACGTCGGAAGCCACGTATCCAGCTTCACCACCACTTCCGGCATGACCAGCTCGAGGCGGCTATTGTAAACCGCGGCGTAAACCTCCCCGCGCCGCGCGTCGATCACCGTGGCGCGCAGCGGCGCCGCTCCGAAGAACGCCAGTGCTCGCAGATTGGACACCGCGACTACCCGTTTGCCGGTAGCTTCAGCCAGCCCTTTGACGACCGCCAGTCCCACACGTACCCCGGTAAACGATCCGGGCCCCGACGCAGCGGCGAAGCATTCCATTTGATGCACCGTCGTCCCGTTCTTGTCGAGCAAATGCTGGATGTGGCCGAATAGCACATGGCCGAAGCCTTCCGGCGCGTCGAGCGCCAGCTCTTCGATTACGACGTTGGCTTCGGTAAGCGCGATACTGCCGGACCCGGACGTGGTGTCAATGGAAAGGATCACTGGGAGAGCTGGTACACGCGGTCCGCCGCGTAGGCCTTCCCGTTGGCGTTCAATGCCGTCAAGTGGATGCTTAGAACGGCGGGGAAACTGGCCGCTACCGATGCTGGAACCACGAACGTGCCGGGCGACCCGGTTCCCAACACGCGCATGGCGCGGCCATCGGTGACCACTTCGCCGCTCCACAGGAACAGCATCGCGCGCGTGGCGCGAGTCTGGCGCGTCAGCTTCACCGCGAACTGCGCGGGCTTACCCGCTTGGATTGTGTTGCCGGCCGGGGCGTCGATTACGAACGGAATTTTCTTCGCGTCGGTCTCAATCTCCTGCACCGGCACCGGCCGCGACTCGAACTTGTAGGACTTCGCCATCCCTTCCTTATAGCCCTCCCGCGCGATGTACAGCACCCAAGGATGGCTCGCATCCGGGGCCTCGCCGGTGAAGTGCTCGCCGCTATATTTCTTTTGTTCCAGCGATTCGCCAGTCGCCGGATTCAACCACTGCACGTCATAACCGTGCTTTTCGAGCCTCACTTCCACTGGCGGCCCTGGATGCTCGATGTAGTTCACATATTCCACATCCTCCAAGGCTACCGCTCGTGTTCCGTCGACGTCGAAGTACGGCTCAAGCTCCCAGTGGCGAGTCTCGGCCATGAACTCGAACCAGTTTTTCGCGACATTGGTGTCGCCGCCGCGAAACTCAGGATACTCTCCGTCCATGGTCGAGTTCCACAAATGCCGCGCATCGGTGACGCCCAAGAACGGCACTTGATAAAACTGATGTTCCACCGAACCAATGGCATCGTCCTCGGAGCCTTCGATGACGTAATCCATCCAGCCATCGGCGAGCAGCGGTGACGAAGTGACCTTCGCGTTCGACGATCGAGGATGCTGGTACGGATCGAGCTTCTTCAGATCGAGCCCCAGTTCCTTCAACAACGCCCGGCCGTCGGCGTAGTCCTCGAATTCCTCCAAGCCTTGCCAGGTAATGTTGAAAGCGGAGTAGCGTCCCACCACGTATCGAATGAAGCGCTCACGCGCCTGCCAATCGGGAAATTGCGCCAGGATGGTTTCCGGATCCGACGCCAGCATCAAATCCGTGGTGATTCCGCGCTTGTGAATTTCCCCGATGCGCCGGTCGAGTTCGTCAAAAAAAGCCGGATTGGGCCGATCCGGACCTAGATAGACCCGCGAACGGTCGCTCAGCCCGCCCAGGATCGATCCGCGAAAATGGGTGAACTTGTTTTGCGCGGCTTGATTGAGCTGCTGGTCGAATTCGGCGGCGCTCAGGAACGCGAAACGATCCGCGATGAAGCCCATCCACAGGTGCGCCTTCTTGTTGTCGGTGGCCCAGTGATGCACGTTCGCAACGTTGACGAATCCTGGCGAATCGGACGGGCCGGCATTGAACATGCCTTCCTTGCCTTCGAGAGCCGGGATATTGCTCGAGATTTTGTAGATCCATTGGCCGGCTTCGGTGGGGGTGAAGCGGACCGTCATCTTTTGCCGGGTGCCATCCCAAAAAGCCGGCATCAGATAGGTCTTGAAATGCGGAGAGCGAAACTCGATCCGGAGTTGGACAGTGGTAAGCGGATTGGGTGGGGCCGTGGGCAAATCGAACGGCATCTCGCAGGGAGAATAAGCGGGCGTTCCCTCACACGGCGTCTGTGCCAGAGCGGCTGCGACGGAGAGCCACAGTACTGCCAGAAGCGGGAGCCCCGGAGACGCCATCAATCTTCAGTGTGCACCAATTGAGCCCTCATTAGCATCCAACAAGTAGAGGAGGCGCATGGAAAAAGAGCATCGCGTGGTGATCCTGGGGGGTGGCTTCGGCGGGCTCTACGCCGCCCAGGCCTTGCGGAAAGCGCCGGTTCAGGTGACGCTGATAGACCGCCGCAATTTCCATCTCTTCCAGCCGTTGCTGTATCAGGTGGCCACGGGCTCCCTGTCGCCTGGCGAGGTGGCAGCGCCGCTGCGCTCGGTGCTGCACAAGCAGAAGAACACGCGAGTGCTGCTGGGCGATGCGGTGGATCTGGACGCTCAGGGCAAACGCGTAATTCTCGATGGCGGCCAGAGCGTGGAGTACGACTCGCTGATCGTCGCTACCGGGTCAACAGATTCGTATTTTGGCCACGAGGATTGGCAGCGCAACGCCCCTGGACTGAAGAGCATTGAACACGCCACTGAGATCCGGCACAAGATCTTTTATGCCTTCGAGGCTGCCGAGCGCGAGTCGGACCTGGAGAAACAACGCGGGTGGCTGACCTTCGTCATTGTCGGAGCGGGCACCACGGGCGTGGAACTGGCCGGCGCGCTGGCCGAGATCGCCCATGACACTCTGCGGCACGACTTCCGTTCCATTCGTCCAGAGAGCGCACGCATCTTCCTGATTGACGGCGCACCGCGTGTGCTGCCCACTTATCCGCCGGATCTATCGGCCAAAGCCGAAGCGTCTTTGCGGCGGCTGCATGTGACGCCGCGCACAGGCGTGATGGTCACCAATATCGATGAGCGAGGCGTGACAGCGAAGAATGCCGATGGAACGCAACTGAACTTCCCGGCACGCACCGTGCTCTGGGCAGCCGGTGTTCGCCCGTCACCCTTTGGGGAAGTGCTGGAGCGGCGCGCGAATGCCCCTCGTTCTAAGAATGGTCAGGTGATCGTAAACTCAGACTGCAGCGTGCCGGGACACTCCGAGATCTTTGTGATCGGCGATCTCGCCCGCTTCGAGGAGAACGGCAAGCCGCTTCCAGGCGTCGCGCAAGTGCCAATGCAGCAGGGCGCATATGTGGCCAAGTTGATTCGATCGGGATTGCGCGGTGAAACGGTCCCGCCGTTTCATTATTTCGATAAAGGCAATCTCGCAGTGATCGGACGCGCGTCGGCAGTAGCCCAGATCGGCCCGCTGCATATGTCCGGTCTGCTGGCCTGGCTCACCTGGCTGTTCGTCCACTTAATGTACCTGGTGGAATTCTCGAATCGCGTGCTGGTGTTCGTGCACTGGGGTTTTCTCTACCTCACCTTCGATCGGGGCGCCCGATTGATTACGGGACCGGCCTCGGACGGAAGCATGGCGTCATTAGCGGCTGAGTTCAAATCGGAAGTGCTGAAGACCTAGTTACTTCGGATCGTGCCTTATTGTACGGCGACAGTAACGCCAGTCTGGCTGTTGATTGCACCACTGGCAATTGTCAAGGGGACTGAGGGACCAGCCGGCGCATTAGCAGGAACGACAACATTGATCTGTGCAGCGCCAGATATAAACCCTGGCGCCTGGCCGGCATACTGTACCACGGCGTTCAAATTGCCCACAGTTGCCGTCACGGACAGAACGGGCATCGGCAAGCTACTCAAGCTAGTGTTGTAGATTTCTCCGTCGTCGCAGGCCGGCGATGTTTTTCCAAGACCTGTCCCATACACGATGATCGTTGACCCGGGAGCGGCTGGATTGGACGGTCCGTTCACTGAATAGTCCTGATTCAGGACCGCGCCTTGGCCGGCTCTAGCAGCCAGGGCGAACACGCCGGGCGCCGCGGAAGATAGTGGAATCGTGACAGAGGTTGAGGGGACACCCATGTACGTGACCACCACCGCGGTGGAAGCGTTCCCGGCGACGGCACAAGGTATTGCCGTGTTGATTTGGCTCGCGCCAGCGTACAGAATAGGGGCCGCGATGCCATCGAACGTTACCTGGGTCCCACCCGCGGAAGTTGTCACAAAACCGTTGGCATAGGTGGCGCCAACGCCCGGCGTCGGGCCTAGCCCAGGGCCAAGTATAGTGATCAGCTGCCCGGCCGCGAAGGGCTGCAGCAAACTGGCCGCGTTGCCAACGACGTAAATCTCGGGGGCGTCCTGAGCTTGGGAGCGGGGTGTCACGGTACTAGCCGAAGCCATCCCAGGCCGGGGCGCGAGCATCGCCCGATTGATAGCTTCCTGGTCCGGCCCGGCGTATGCGGTCGAAAAGCTAACCGGCAAGAGTGCCAGGCACAAAATACCCTTGAGCCGGGAGACTCCAGGGACTGCCCGCGGGAAGAGGGATATGGTTACCACAGATTCAAGTTATATCGCCGTCGCGCAAAACGCAAGCCAAACCGTCAGAGTGCACCCGATCACGCTGCGATTGTCCGCCGTGCCAATGTTCACCCGATTGGTGGAAGGAGTGCGTGGCGCACGCTCTTAGCGTGCCGCGTTCACAATCGTGTGAACGCGATGAATGAAAGACCCAGCGTCGCCATGAGTGGCGACGCGGCACGCACGAGTGCGTACGCCACGACATGCATCAACGCTACGGACGATTCTCCACGAGCGGTAGAATGGTAGCGATGGCGGCGACTACCCTCCTCACGTCCGATCAGTTCCTGGCGATGCCCGAGGAATTCGACCAACACGGGAATCGGATCAAAGACGAACTGATTGGAGGCGAAGTCGTCAAGATGCCTCAGCCTTCCTATGTGCACGACTGGATCAAAAACCGTATCTGTCGAATATTGGGCCGCTATCTCGACGCCAATCCGGCAGTCTCCCTTGATGCGCTAGTTGAAATGGGTACATTGGTAAGCGACCGCGACAGTTTTGTCCCCGACGTATCGGTTGTTAGAACCGGCGAACAACCCCTATCTTCGAGAATCTTCCGTGGCGCCCCGGACCTTGCCATTGAAGTTGTTTCGCCCAGCGATACCGCCAAACACCTAAAACGGAAGGTAGATGCGTACATCGAAGGCGGATCGAAATCGGTATGGATCGTTTACCCTGAAGCTCGTTCGGTGATGACTCACTCGAGCGATTCGGTCCGCGAATTGAAGGCCAGTCAATCGATCACCGATCCCCTCCTACCTGGCTTCTCTTGTCCCGTAGCGGCCTTCTTCGAGTTGACTTAGACCCGCCAGTCGATGCGTTACTTCTTCACTCGCTCGGTCCCGCCGTTCTCGCGCGTCCTTCTCGTGGAAAGTGGCAGCCGCGAACTGTTCGAAAAACTGCTTCCACACTGGTACCAGACCCATTCAGGCATGACCTGCGACCTGGTCACCTGTTACGGCAGTGCGCCGAAAAACTTTCGCCCGGACCAAGGCTCGGTCTACCGGGTGGCAGACTATCCTGCCGGCCCAGCGCGGCAGCGATTCTACCAAGAGCTCCGCGCCAACGGCTACAACATTGTCGGCATTATCTGCTCGGCGGAATCCATCATGACGAAGTGGAAATGGATGCTGGCGGCGCGCATACCGGGCAAGGTATTCGTCGTCAATGAAAACGGCGACTACTTCTGGCTGGACCATGGGCACCTGCCCTACATTCGCTATTTCATTCTGTTTCGCGCCGGCCTCACCGGATCGGGCGCGGTCCGCACGCTCGCGCGAGTGGTATTATTTCCGTTCAGCCTGTTATACCTGATCTTGTACGCGGTAGTGGTCCACCTCAGAAGGAGTCTACGAACACAATGAAAGCGGTCTTTGTCGAACAGCCCGGCGGCGTTGAGAACCTGAAACATGCGGACATTCCCAAGCCGTCGCCGGGGCCCGGACAAGCACTGGTCAAGATCGCCGCGTCGGGCGTCAATTACATCGACATCTATTTCCGCAAGGGCGTGTATCCCGCTCCTGCGCCCGTGGTGCTGGGCAGCGAAGGCGCCGGTACGGTGGAATCCGTCGCGCCCGACGTACAGAACGTCAAGCCAGGCGATCGGGTTGTTTACGCGATGCCGCGCGGTTCCTACGCCGAATACCACGCGGTTCCGGCCTGGCAACTGGTAAAGATCCCTTCGCCGGTCGATTTCGAGACCGCCGCGGCGGCGATGCTGCAGGGTATGACCGCGCATTATCTCACCCACTCGACGTATCCGCTCAAACCCGGCGACTCCTGTTTGATCCACGCCGCGGCCGGCGGCACTGGAAGCCTCATTGTCCAAATGGCAAAAATGCTGGGCGCGCACGTAACAGGTACCGTGGGCAGCGAGGAAAAGGCGAAACAAGCCAAAGAGGCCGGCGCCGACGAAGTGATCATCTACACCAAGGAGGATTTCGCCGCCAAGGCCAAAGGCATGCACGTGGTCTACGACTCGGTGGGCCAGTCTACTTTTATGAAAAGCCTGGACTGCCTGCGCCCGCGCGGGATGATGGTGAGCTTTGGGAACGCGAGCGGCGCGGTGACGGAATTTTCTCCGCTCACCCTCAGCCAGAAGGGTTCGCTTTTCCTGACGCGTCCCACGTTGGCGAATTACTCGGCTACGGTAGAGGAATTGGAGTGGCGCGCGAGCGATGTGCTGAACTGGGTGGGACAGGGCAAATTGAAACTGCACATCCACAAGGTATATCCGCTGGCGGAAGCGGGCCAGGCGCATCGCGATCTGGAAAGCCGCGGCACCACCGGAAAGCTGTTGTTGCGTGTCGGCTGATCGAGCTCACATTCCATTCGGCGAGCTGAAGATCGATGCCATGCTCGTTTCCGCTGCGCCTAACGTGCGCTACCTGAGCGGCTTCACCGGCGACAACGGCCTGCTGTTACTCACGCCAAATTCGCAAACCCTGTTCACCGATCCGCGCTTCACTATTCAGGCGGCCGAAGAATGCACTTGCGAAGTAAAGACCGTCACCAAAACCCCGCTCGATCAAGCCGCCCTCCAGGCCATTCGCAGGCGCCGGATCAAGCGCGTCGGATTTGAAGCCTCGCGGATGCTGTATGAAGTTCATCAGCGTATCGCGAAATCGCTTCCCAAGGGCACCACGCTCAGGCCCGTCGGGCCGGTGGTGGACCAGATGCGCATGGTGAAGTCGGACGACGAGATCGCCCGAATCCGGCGCAGCGTGCTCACCAACTCGGAGGCGTTCGAAAAGGCCGTGCGATCCATCCGGCCCGGCGCGCTGGAATCCAGCATCGCCGCGGAGCTCGAATACCAGATGCGGCGGCTGGGCGCCGAGAAGGCCGCTTTTGAAACCATCGTGGCTATCGGATCCAGATCCGCGCTGCCGCACGCGCAGCCGACGGCGCGGAAGCTGGCGGTCGACGAATTACTATTGATTGACATGGGCGCGTGCCAGGATGGCTATATGAGCGACATGACCCGCGTGCTATTTCTCGGCACGCCCAGCCGCCGTGTTCGCACCATGTACAATGCGGTGTTGCAAGCGCAACTGGCTGCTATCGACGCGGTAAGGCCCGGTGTCACCGCGGCGCATGTGGATCGCGCGGCGCGGCGCGTGCTGGAAGCCGAAGGCTTGGGAAAAGAGTTCGTGCATTCCACCGGCCATGGTCTGGGCCTCGAAATTCATGAAGGGCCGCGCCTGGGCCGCCGCGACGCAACCAAACTTTTGCCCGGCATGGCGATTACAATTGAACCTGGCGCTTACGTTCGCGACTTTGGGGGAATTCGCATCGAAGACACCGTGCTCGTGACCAAGAATGGTTGCGAAGTTCTCACCCCTACTTCCAAGGAGTTAAGGCTGCTCTAGATGTCGAACGACGAAATCAAAGAACTGATCCAGCTGGTGACGCAAAGCGGAATCGCTGAGTTGGAAGTGCAGCGCGGAGACGCTCGCGTTCGCATTCGCCGGACGCAGGAACAGCAATCCTACGTGATGGCGGCGCCGATGGCGGCCTCGGCGCCGGCTGCTATGGTGGAGACCGGCGCACCCGCCCCTAGCCAGCCCCCTCCACCGCCCACAGCCAACGAGCACATCGTAAAATCGCCGATCGTGGGAACGTATTACGACGCGCCCAAGCCCGGCGATCCGGTCTTCGTGAAAGTGGGGGACGTGGTGGAAACCGGCCAGGTTCTCTGCATCATCGAGTCGATGAAACTGATGAACGAAATCGAGTCCGAGATCGCCGGCACCGTGGTCGCCAAGCTGATGGAAAACGGCCGGCCGGTGGAGTACGGAGAGGCTCTCTTCGCCATTCGTCCACGTTGATGTGACCCTTGTTGATGTGACCCTAGTTGATGTGACCTGATATGTTCCAGAAAATCCTGATCGCCAATCGCGGCGAAATTGCCGTTCGTGTTATTTGTGCCTGCAAGGACCTGGGCATCAAGACGGTGGCGGTGTATTCGGAGGCGGATCGCAACAGCCTGCACGTACGATTTGCGGACGAGGCCATCTGCATTGGCCCCGCGAAAAGCGCGCGCAGCTATCTCGACATTCCATCCGTGATCAGCGCGGCCGAGATCACCAATTCCGACGCCATTCATCCGGGCTACGGTTTCTTGAGCGAGAATGCCGATTTCGCCGAAGTATGCGAGACATCCGAGATCAAGTTCATCGGTCCCAAGCCCAGCGTCACGCGCGCCATGGGATTGAAACAGCATGCCCGCGCGGCGATGAAAGATTGCGGTGTGCCCATTCTGCCCGGTTCGGAAGGAATTCTCCAGAGCGCGGAAGAAGCTCTCGAAACCGCGCAGAAGATCGGATATCCCGTGATGCTCAAGGCTTCGGCGGGCGGCGGCGGGCGCGGCATGCGGATGGTTCATCAAGCTTCCGAGTTGCCGTCCCTGTTGACGCAGGCGCAACAGGAAGCCGGAGCTGCGTTCTCCTCGCAGGACGTCTATATGGAAAAGCTGGTGGTTGCGCCGCGGCACATAGAGTTTCAGGTGCTGGCCGACGAGCATGGCAACGTGGAAGTGCTCGGCGAGCGCGATTGCTCCATCCAGCGGCGGCATCAGAAGCTGGTCGAAGAAGGCCCGTCGCCGGCCATGACGCCTAAACTGCGCGACAAGATGAAGGCCGCGCTTTCGACGGCTCTCAAGAAGATCGGCTATACCAACGCCGGCACCGTCGAATTCCTGATGGATAGCAGCGGCAACCTGTACTTCATCGAAGTGAATGCGCGCATTCAGGTGGAGCACCCGGTGACGGAATCGATCACCGGGATCGATTTAGTGCGGAGCCAGATCCTGATTGCCGCGGGCTACAAACTGCCGGAGATTATTCAGCAGCCGGTAACCATCCAAGGCCATGCCATCGAGTGCCGCATCAACGCCGAAAATCCAGAAACGTTCGCGCCATCGCCGGGACGGATCACCGCGTTCAATATACCTGGAGACATCGGCATTCGCGTGGATACCGCGGCTTATACCGATTACGTGATTCCCCCGTTCTACGATTCGCTGGTGGCGAAACTGATCGCTTACGGACGCGACCGCACCGAAGCCATCGCCCGCATGCGGCGCGCCCTGGATATGTTCGTGGTGGAAGGCATTTACACCACCATCCCGCTGCATCAGCGCATCATGCGGGATCCGGATTTTGTTGCGGGAAAGTTCGACACATCGTTTCTCGCGTCGCACGGCGCGAAAAAAGCGTCATAGGGTCTCCAAGACCAGGTGCTCGCGGTGCCCGTGCGCTGTCGCAATTTCCAGCGCGAACGCCAGCACCCGGCGTGTTTGCAGCGGATCGATGAGTGCATCCACATGCCCGCGCGCCGCGGCGTAGCGCGCATCCAACCAGCGCTCATAGTCCGCGCGCGTGCGCTCGATGCGGTTCTTCAAATCTTCAGGCACCGGCTTGCCCTGCGCCTTCAACCGTTCGAGCTCTGGACCGTGAATCGCTTGTACCGCCGAATCGCCTTCCATGACACCGATGCGCGCCGTGGGCCAGCCGAACGCAAAAGTGGGATCGAATCCCTGCCCCGCCATGGCGTAATATCCGGCGCCACTCGAATGATTGAGCGTAAGCACAACTTTCGGAACGGTAGCGCAGGCCATGGTCTCTACCATCTCGGCGCCGGCGCGGATAATGCCTTCGCGCTCCGCATCCACTCCCACCATGAAGCCGGAAACGTCCTGAAGATAGATCAGCGGCACACCGTTCCTTTCGGCGTTCTCGACGAAGTATGCAACCTTGCGAGCGGACTCGGCGTAGACAATTCCGCCGATGCGCGGTCCGCCTTCGGTCTTGAGGAATCCGCGGCGATTCGCAACCAGAGCCACCGGGCGTCCAAACAGCCTGGCGTCGGCGCACAGCAACTCCGGTGCATGGTTCGGTTGGAATTCCAGATAATCGTCGCGGTCCCCCTTTCCATCAAAGATTCGTTCGATGGCTTCTTCGATGCTGTACGGCAGACGATGATCGGCGGGCATCAGGTCATAAAGACCTTCCGCGGGCTTGGCGGGAGGCGATCCATCGAGCGCGGCCGGCGGCGCGGGCAATGCCCGAAATCGTTCCCGGATCAATTGCAAACACGCGGCGTCGTCCTTAGCCACGTAATGCGCCACACCGCTGGCCGTGGTGTGCATGCGGGCGCCGCCCAAAGACTCCGCATCCACAACTTGCCCCACCGCGCCCTTCACCAGATTCGGACCGCCCAGGCCCATGAAACTGGTGCCTTCCACCATGATGATCACGTCGCTCAAAGCCGGCAGGTACGCGCCTCCCGCGATGCACGGCCCCATCACGGCCGCGATCTGCGGCACATGCAGACGCCGGCGCATCAGCGAATTGTAATAGAAGATCCGCGCCGCCCCGTACTGTCCCGGAAAGATGCCATCCTGTAGCGGCAGATTCACACCGGCTGAGTCCACCAGGTAAACGATCGGCACGCGATTGCGCATCGCGATTTCCTGCGCGCGTAGAATTTTCGTGATCGTCTCTGGCCACCACGCGCCGGCTTTCACGGTTGCATCGTTGGCTACAACAATCGCCGGACGGCCTTCGATCTTCCCGGCGCCCGTGATTACTCCGGCGGCGGGAGCTTGTCCGTCGTACTGGTCATAAGCGATCAGCAAGCCGATTTCAAGAAACATGGCGCCGGGATCGAGCAGCTTTTGGACGCGCTCGCGCGCTGTTAGTTTGCCATCGCGATGCTGCTTCTCGATGCGCTTGGGTCCGCCGCCTTGCCGCAGTTTATCCTCAAGCGTCTGCAGATCTTCCACAAGCTGACGCATCTGACCCGTGCTGGTGATGGGCACCACTCTCAGAATACAGCACCGATTCCGTGTCTTGGGTGCGGCTTGAAATGCAAGCCACCAAAGATCCACGCTAGGGCTTGCCCATGTGTGCGCGATCCTTCTCGTTCTCGGCGCAGACGAATTCCAGAATGTCACTGTCGGGGATCAGATCCAGTCCAGTCTTAATGGTGAACGGCCGCGTGTAGTATTTCGGATCTTCGAAAGTTACTTCCAGATCCATGTGCCCGATATCGCGCCGGTGATACAGCTCGCGGATGCGCATTTGTTCGCTGCGGGGGTGTCCGCTGCCATCGAGCCAGCTGGCTTCGGTAAAGCCATTCGCTTCCACGGCGAGAGTGTCCGCCTTCCCACTTACCAACTGAATATCCCATCCAGGAAGGCTGCGGATCGGCGGGCAGGCTGCGCCCGTCGGTATTAATCTGCCGCGGTGGATCGCCCTCCCCGAACAACACCACGATCTCACCGAGGCGAGAGGCAGGGTGGCCGTGACCAGCAGAATCGCACTCAACTTCATCGTTGTTGCCGCCATCGGCCCCAAACGTTATTCACTCCTCGGCAGAGCTGTAACTTTCTTTCCATATCCGACGTTCGAGCCATCCTTGGCTGGATAGACGTCCACCTTCACGCGGTCGCCCGGCCGGTAGGTGTCGATCTTCCAGCCGTTTATAATTTGCAAGTTCGGAGGACCCATGTCCACCTCCCAAGTCACCTTATTACTGGCATCTTTATTACTCGGATCTTTGACTTCCAGATAGAGCCGGACATGCGGATTTCTCCAGTCAATCTTTTCGACTGCACCCGTTAGGGTGACCGTTTTTGTGGTATCGAACTGCGCGTCCAACTGATGATGCGCGAGCATCGCAATGGGCACGAATAGTAAACTCAGGCCGACAATCAAACCAGCTCGTTTCGGTCTCATCGCGATACCTCCCCGATAAAGTATGCGGCTGGTTCAGCTTAAGCCGCCGGTCCAGCCATGTCAAGCATCCTGCCTCGCGAAAAACCAGCCTCATCGGATGAGGTCTTTAGACGCTCAAGTAAAACGCGGCGCTCAAGCCGCAGAACAAGCAACAGAGTGTGCTCGCTCCTCGAATGTTCCTGGTCCCTTCGACCATCAGCAACACAATCGGAATCAGAGCTGGATAAACGAACCGGAAATCGTTGTCCGCGGAATATGGAAGGTAGAAGCGGTGAGCAAAAAGGGACAGGAACGAGAGGAACACTGCAACAATTAAGGGCAATGAATGGAGATTTGCCCGGCGCAGGTTGCGCACAACACCTATCCAGAAAAGAACCACCAGCGCCAGAAGCAATGGCGACATGATGAGGGCCAACACCCGCTCTACCGGTTTGTGGAACCAATCAAAATCACCGAACATGCTCGATTTCAGGACGTAGTTCCAGAAGTACTCTCGTCCAGTGCCCGCGCGAGTTGAGTCTACAAAGGGCAACTTGAAGTAGGAAGCAGTGTCCAGGAGCAAGTACTGCCTCCAGCTGTTCCCTACGTACGTCGATGGATCGAGGAACATCCAGTTGTTTCCGACATAGATCGATCGCCAATCGCGCCACGTCGCCGGCAAAGCGCCTGCTCTGAAGAAACTTAGCGCGACATATGTCGCAACTCCCGCGACCATTGGCAGAATGGGCGGCAGGTAGGAGGACTTTGGCGTGCCCGTGTGGCGGTCCCCAAGAATTCTCAGCAGAATCAGAATCCCAATGGTGCCGATAAGCACTATCATCGTCGCCTTGATGACGACGCCGCATCCGGCCACGGTGGCCGCAATGAACAGGGCTCTGCGACTGCCGGACTCCCACCACTTGAGAACAAAATACAAGCAGGTTGCGAAGAACGCATAGAGAGCGATTTCGTTGCTAATTCGCGCGCTATGGAGGAAACCGCCAGGCCAAAACGCTATCAAAGCTATCGCAAGTTCCGCTTCTCGTTTCTTCGGAAGCCACAACAGGCAAATCTGTGCCGACATCACGATGAAAACCCAGAACCAGGCGAGCGAGAAGAACTGTAGCACCACCTCGGAGTCGAAGAAGCGCATCGCCCGAGCTAGCGAGTAGACAGGAGCCGCAGCTAAATAGTACAGACTTGGCTGATAACATTCATGGCAAAAGTTGGAAGGAGCTAGCGAGAAATGATCCGCGATGTACTCAACGTGTTGCAAATGACCGAGAACATCGTACGTTCGCTCGATAACAGGAGTGTGCAAGAGATAGAGAACCTGGACGGGTAGCGCTCCCACGAGGATCAGCGAAACGGGTCGGCTGAAGTGCGATCGCCTCAGGGCAAGATAAAGCCCAGCTGTCAGCGTGGCGATGCCTATGAGCTTGAGCGCCAGAACAGCTGGATTACCTGGCGGCGGTCTTACGCTTAGCCCAAAAATGTAATAGCTGCTGGAAACTTTCGCCTCCAGGTGGAGCATGCTGCCTTGTGCGGCAGAAGTCCCTGTTGGCAGAGATATGGCGTACCCATTAACGTAGTCGCAGTGTCCCGACGGACCGGGTTCCTTGAAAGTGAGCGGTTGACCATTGACGTTGGCGGAGGTCAGGCAAAGCGTTGGCAGAAGGACAAGCTTTGTGAACTGATACGAACCGCGATCGATCTCGGCGGTGACGCGATATTCTTTTATGGGTTCGCTCGTCTCCCTTATGAATGGAAAGGGAACGTCTTCCAATCGACGCACCCCGTCGTCAATAGCTACGTTCTTCAGGCCCGGTATCAGAATCTGAATGGTGGAGGCGCAAATCAAGGAAATCGCCAGCAGCAAAATCGGAAATTTCCACTTTGTGATGCCTTCCTGCACCGAATAACT
>JBEKLB010000020.1:0-30330 GCA_050010415.1 Bryobacteraceae bacterium
ACCGGCTTGGCGGAAACAGTTCCCGCCTGTAAGAAATCTCTTAAACAATTCATCTCTTAAATGCTTAGCGCCGCTACCTGCCGTTTGCCGGACAGTTCCGCATCGAAAATCGTTCTGGATACAAAGACAGCTGTAAAAAGGTTAGCGACGAGGCCGATCACCAGTGTGACCGCGAAGCCCTTCACGGGGCCGGTACCGAAGATGAACAGGAACGCACAAGATACCACGGTAGTAACGTGCGTGTCGACAATGGTCAGAAAAGCCTTGGAAAAGCCCGCATCCACGGCGGCCACCACGGCCTTGCCGGCGCGCAGCTCTTCCCGGATGCGCTCAAAGATCAGAACGTTGCTATCCACCGCCATGCCGATGGTAAGAATGATGCCCGCGATGCCGGGCAAGGTCAAGGTTGCGTCGAAGTAAGCCAGCGCCGCGATCAGAATGACGGCGTTGAGAACCAGCGCCAGGGTCGCGTTGATCCCCGAGCGCCGGTAGTAAACCAGCATGAAGAGCACCACTGCCACCAGGCCCGCGATGCCGGCCGCAAACCCTTCGCGTATGGAATCCGCTCCGAGCGATGGGCCCACGGTCCGCTCTTCTTCAATGGTGAGCGCGGCCGGAAGCGATCCGGCGCGCAAATTAAGCGCCAGGTCCGCGGCTTCTTCCTGGCTGGCAGCGCCGGTAATTCTACCCGTGTCGCTGATCTTGCTCTGGATGGTGGGTGCGCTGATCACGATGCCGTCCACCACGATGGCCGCGCGCTGGCCGATGTTGGCCTCGGTGTAGGTGCCGAACTTCTTGGCGGCATCCTGAGTGAGAACGAAGTTGGTCTCCCAGCGGTTCAACTCGCCCGCCGCCGCACTCGCGTCGCGGATATCGGTCCCGCGCACCACCGGAATGCGCGACACCAGATACCAACTGGCTTGGCCGCCACGCACCGCGGTGGGCACCAGCTTGGTGTTCAAGGGCAGAATCCCGCCGTGCTTGGAGAGCGCGTCTTCCCGCGAGGTATACGGCCCATCCTTCACTTGATCCCATTCCAACTGCGCCTGCGTCTGCAGCAACTGCTTCACGTGCGCCGGATCGTCGACGCCAGGGAGCTGGATCAGCAGTTCCGCCTCCGCATCGCTGCGGCCAGTAGGCTGCACCGACGATTCAGCCAGGCCAAGAGCGTTGATTTTGCGCTCGATGGTGGCCATGGTCTGGGTCAGCGTGTCCGTTCTCAGCTTGAGCGCATCGCTCGGCTTCAGGGTCAGCTTATAGTCGGTGGAATTGAGCGCGGTGGGAACCCAGGTACTGAACTGATTGTTGACGATGCCCCGGAATTGGCTGCTCTTGTCGCTCGGAATGCCTTTGATATCGATCTCCAGTTTATCCGCGTCCTCGATAGTGGTTGGATCGTTGCGGGTGATATCGCCGGCGGGAGTGATGTTGTCCTTTTGCAGCTCCAGCTTCAGCGCCTCAATCGCATTGTCGGCCGCGGCTTTGAAGGCATCCTGAACCTGAACCTGCATCACCAGTTGCGTGCCGCCGCTCAAATCGAGCCCCAGGTGGATGTTCTTCTTCCAGTTGGCCAGCAGCTCGTCCTTGGACTTGGGGATGCCGATCACGCCATACAGGCAGACCAGGATAATCACGACGATGATGCCGAATCGAATTTTAATATTGCTGCTCATTGTTAACTACTTTCCGCTCCCTCAGAGTCACGGCTCAGCTTTTCTTCTCTTCCGTGATCAGGCTCGCCACCGCGCTGCGCGCCACTTGCAGTTTCAAGTTATCGGGCTTCACGCGCAACGTCAGCGTATCGTCGGCATTCACGCTAACGATCGTTCCTATGATTCCGCCCGTGGTCAGCACCTGGCTGCCGTTCTCGAGAGTCTTCAGCATCTGTTGCTGCTGCTTTTTCTGGCGCTGCATGGGCATGAAGACCAGCAGATAAAAGATCGCCACCAGAGCCAGGGGAAGAAGCAGGCCCATGATGGGGTTGCTTCCCGTGGTCTGCTGCAGCATTAAGAACGAGAAAAATGTCATCGTCACGGACGGCTGTTCCGTTTCCGAGTATCACACAAGCAAATCATCATTTGGAAATGAATTCAAGGAGTACAGCGGCGGAAACTTCTAACCCGATTCTACCGCCGAATTGCGGACGCTGTCTAAGTAAGCCCGAAATCTCCCAAGCAGTATAGCCTGCCTCATTTGGCGCATCATGTCAAGGTAGTACTTCAAATTGTGGATGGTCGCGAGCGTCGAAAATAACATCTCGCCAGCCTGGAAGAGGTGCCGGAGATAGGCGCGAGAGTAAGTACGGCAAGTAAGGCAGGGGCAGTTGGGGTCCACGGGGCCAGAATCGTCTTTGTAACGGGCCTGTTTGATAATCACTCTGCCAGCACTCGTGAACAGGCAGCCATTACGGGCATTGCGCGAGGGCAGGACGCAATCCATCATATCCACGCCGCGCGCGACATACTCGGGCAGCTCTTCGGGCATGCCGACGCCCATGACATAACGCGGCCGATCGCGCGGAAGTAACGGCGTCGTCACCTCCGTCATGTCCATGCTCAAGGATCGAGGCTCGCCCACCGAGAGCCCCCCGATCGCATAGCCGGATGCGTGCAGCTCCAGCAGTTCCATGGCGCACTCGCGGCGCAGGTCGGCGAACATAGAGCCTTGAACGATGGGGAAGAGCGCGGAGGTGGATCCGGTTTCGTCCATCCTGCGCTCATAATGCCGGTAAGCGGAATGCGCCCATCGCACGGTCCGGCGCATCGCTTGATTCGCCGCTTCATGGCTCGACGGATATTCGAGGCACTCGTCGAGCGGCATCATGATGTCAGAGCCGAGCGCAAACTGGACGTCGACCGTGGATTCGGGCGTGAACAAGTGCGCATCGCCATCCAGGTGCGAGCGGAACAGCACGCCTTCTTCCGAGATCTTGCGCAGGTCGCTCAGGCTGAAAACCTGGAATCCGCCCGAGTCCGTCAAGATGGCCCGCGGCCAGGACATGAATTTGTGCAGCCCGCCCAATTTGCGGATCAACTCGTGACCGGGGCGCAGGAAGAGGTGATAGGTGTTCGCCAGGATGATTTTGGCGTCGAGCTCGCACTCGATATCGCGCTGCATGATGCCCTTGACCGTGGCCTGCGTGCCCACCGGCATAAAGACCGGGGTTTCAATCGTGCCGTGAGCGGTGTGGATCAGGCCAGCCCGAGCGCCGGTGTCGGGGCACTCGGCGATAAGTTCAAATTGCACTATTTCACTTTAAGCAACGAGGCACCGCTGCGCGAGTTAAGCGGTAGACTCAATTCTCAGTGTGGACATTCGGTCACGCCGTTAGGGAGATCGAGCGATCGCAGCACCATGTCGTTGTTGAGGAGACTACGACGAAGGGAGCAGTTATTCTCTTCGGCGCATTTGCGGTCCTTGATCCCTTCATTTTCCGTAACGCCGTGGGCGGGGCGTTTGCGGTAGGCATCGTTCTCTCAATTTTCTTCGCCATTCTTACGTTTTACGCGGCCATCGCGTCCTCGTTCGTCGCCAACCGAAGTCGCGGGATCCTAATTGTCAGACGCCGCATTGGAGCGTTGGCCTTTGAGAAGGTCTACGACGCCAGCACCATTGATCGCGTATTCGTTCGAGTCACGATCAAAGGCAATGGCCTGGCTGTTCGATTCAAGTCGGGCCGAAGCACAGGCTTAACGATGTCGTTGGGTTCTGGAGACAACCTTGAAAATGCCGCTGCCGCATTGAATCAGTTTCTCTACACGCTTCATCGTGGGTGATGAGCGTGGCCGATCATTCTCTGCTTCTGAGAATTGCGGCCATCACTTGCGGGCTGCGCCGTCCGTGCATTACCGCGACAACCCACAGAGGCTTTTCATCAGGAGCATATCCAAATTAAGTAATCGTAGACTCTGGTAAAGCGAAGAGGACGCCCGGTAAGGTCAGGACGTTTGTGACCTTGATGAGGAAAACGCACAAGCCCACGAATAGCGTCAAGGATCTGCACTCGCACACGGCGAGCGGCTTGCGGGCTATCGCTTGCGATATATCTCCAAATATCCGTGATGTCTTTGGCCGCGAGGGGATGAAGACGAAATCCTTGCGCCACGGGTCATTCCCTCTTCAAGACTTCATCTTCTTGCTGGCGAAGGCTCGCAAAGAAGGCTTCGCCGTCGATGGGCTTCACCCTTCCGCTTTTCAGATCGTCATAGCGGCTGTCGAGCATTTCCCGCATTTGCGCAAGCGCGGGGACATATCCGGCCAGGGCATCCTCGATCAACCTCTCCGCCGGAAGTCCGGTTTCCATGACCCACTGATCTATCTTGGCCTGCAGCTCGGGCGCCAATTGAACTTCCATGGCTTCAGAGTAGCCTAATCCGCTAACGGTAGGCTGGGAGTTCCATGCGATCCTCTTCCATGTAACGGACGGAACGGTCACAGAATAGAGGCCTTAGACTTATTGGGGTTCAGCGGATCGAAGATTACATCTATCGGCTGGCCTGGAGCCCAGTCGGCAGCCGAGGCGCGTCGTTTGACCCATGCTGTTCCGCCGAACCTGTCGCCGCCGTGCGTGAAGCTATAGCTGACCGACGCTCGCGATCCATCGTATGCGACCGATGTCACGCGGCCTTGGATCATCATGATCGGCCGCTTTACGAAGAGATTCGTCAGATGGTAGGCCCGGTGGCGAAGAGCCCAGGCGGAAAACCAAATGCCAGCGGACCCTTCCAGCAAATATCCAGCTTGGGAAACGGCTGCTTGCGGATACATGGTCTTCCTGATGATGCAACAGAGGCCTCGGCCGCGCAATCGGGCAATCACAACGTTGGAAGCGCACCATCGCGGTGTAAGCGTAATTGCCTCCTACGGCCGTTTGGCGTAATCTGGACGCCATGGAAGTCCATTTCACGCCCGAGCAGGAAGCGCGACTTGCCGAAATCGCTAACACAGCGGGCACCGACGCCGAGCGACTGGTGAAGGATGCCGCTTTGCGCTTATTACACGAGGACGCCAGCTTTCGAGCCGCCGTGCGCGAGGGCATTGCCCAGGCCGACCGGGGCGAGTTCATCGAAGAAGAAGAAATGGACGCCCGCCTTGAACAAATGCTCCGTTCATAAATGCGTCTGCGCTGGACGCCCGCCGCGGCGGCGGACCTTGAGCATATCAGCGAATACCTCAAAGGCCCGCACCGCCCACTACCGTCAACCCACCCATGAGTTTCACCGATGCCCAAGTCGCGTTGGCGAACGCTGGAGCAACCGATTCGAACTGGCTGTCCTATACGATCATGAACCGTTTGGGGCCCTGCGAGCTGCGGCACTCTTCTGGCGGAAGTGAGCGAGCATCTCTTCCCCTGAAATGGGTTTCACCTTGCCGCTTTTCAGATCGTCAGAACGGCGATCCAGCATTTCGCGGGCTTGCGCAAGATCCGCGATGTAGGCCTCCATGGCGTCTTCAAGGAGCGCCTCTACCGGACATCCACTGTCGGCAACCAACTGGTCAATCTTGGCTTGCAACTCGGGCGCGAAATGTACTTCCATAGTTCTCAGGTTACGTCGCGTGTCCTGCCAACGGGCAAGCCTGGGACTCCAGGCGAGCTCTACGATCGCGTGGTCAGGATGCGTCTTAAGTTCCTCTTTCCATGCAAAACCGCGACAACCGGAAGCGGGCTAGTGTCTGGCTTGTAAACAACGGTGTAATTTGGATATCGCGTCAACGTCCAGAAACGAAGCGGCCTCGTCGTGAGCGCAGGGCGGGCATGGCCGCGCGAAGGAGCTTCGGCAACAAACCCACAGGCGTCGTAAATGGCTTGCTCTACGCGGTCGGCCATTACTTCGCTGTCCGAAGCAATAAAACGCCAGATCTAAAAAACATCCGCTTTGGCAAGTGAGGTGAGCGCGTAGGCGCTCATGGTCAGGAGCCGGGCAAGCGATTAGACAAGCGCCACTCCTCTTTCATCGCCTGAATCTCACGGCGAACCTGCGCTCCGTGGATCAGCTCGCCGCGCTCAGCCTGCTGGTAGCCTTCCTCGATATGAGCAGTCAAAGCTCTGCGTTCCTCATCGGTCCAACTTTCCTCGGCGTCCTGAGCCTCAAGCGCGCGGCGCACGACGTCCTCAACGCTCTCATAACCGCCGCTAGAAAGGCGTTTGTTAATTAACGTCTCAAGATCGGGCGGGAGGTTCAATTCCATGGCCGATTCTCCCTTTCACTTTCATCCTAACCCTTTGCGGTTACCCTCGCGGTGGCCCTACGGCAAGCCTGGGGTACCATGAGAGTTCAACCTTCCAACCCCTAACTCATAATGGCCCTGCGTTTTTACAACACTCTCACCCAGCAAGTGGAGCTTTTCGAGCCGCGCGACGGCAAAACAGTGCGCATGTACACGTGCGGCCCCACGGTCTACAACTACGCGCATATCGGCAACTTGCGGACCTTCACTTTCGAGGACATTTTGCGCCGCTGGCTGCTGTATCGCGGCTACAAAATGGACCACGTGATGAACATCACCGACGTGGACGACAAGATCATCCGCAACGCCGCGGCGGAAGGCAAATCGCTCGCCGAGTACACCGGAAAATACACCGACGCGTTCCTCGAAGATTGCGCCGCGCTCCGCTTGCAGCGGCCGGAGCGCATGGTGAAAGCCACCGAACACATTCCCGAGATGGTGGGCGCCATCGAAAAACTCGCCGAGCGCGGCTACACCTACGAAAGCGAAGGCTCCATCTATTACCGCATTTCCAAGTTCCCGGAATATGGCAAGCTTTCGCACAACGATTTCACCGGCATCCGCGCCGGCGCGCGCGTCGACGTGGATGAATACGACAAAGCCAACGCCCGCGATTTCGTTTTGTGGAAAGCGCCCAAAGACGGCGAAGTGTTTTGGGAAAGCGAGATCGGCCCGGGACGGCCCGGCTGGCACATCGAATGTTCCGCGATGGCCATGAAGTATCTGGGCGAGACGCTCGACATCCACGCGGGTGGCGTGGATCTGATCTTTCCGCATCACGAAAACGAAATCGCGCAATCGGAAGCCATCACCTCCAAACCGTTCGCGCGCTTCTGGCTGCACTCGGAGTTCCTGAACGTCGAGTCGCAGAAGATGGCGAAGTCGGCGGGGAACTTTTATACCTTGCGGGATCTGCAAGCCGAAGGCTATCAACCGGAAGTTGTGCGCTATCTGCTGGCTTCGGTGCCCTATCGCAAGAAGCTGAACTTCACCTTCGATGGCCTGAAGGCAGCGGCCACGGCCATCGACCGGCTGCGGAATTTCAAGCTGCGCCTGGAGACGGATAAGTATCCGGATGGCCTGGACGAAAAGCTTTTGGAGCGAACTCAGGCAGCGTGCCGCCAGTTTGAAGAAAGCCTGGATGACGACCTGAACACGGCAGAGGCGCTGGCCGCTCTATTCGAATTCGTTCGCGATGCGAACACCGCCATGGATGCGGCCGAATTTCGCGAGGGCAACACTGCTCCCGCGCTCGACGTGCTCGCCCGCTTCGATCGGATTTTCGCCGTCCTGGAGCCAACTCCAGCAGTTGGCGGGCTGTCCGACGCGCGCGTAGAGGAGCTGATCGCGGAACGAGCCGCTGCAAAAAAAGCGCGCAACTTTGGGCGGTCCGACCAGATCCGGCAGGAACTGCTCGACGCCGGGATCGTCTTGGAAGACACTAAAGAAGGAGCGCGCTGGAAGCGGAAATGACGCGGAAGTGACGAGGAGAAGTGACGAGGAAGTGACGTAGCCATGAATATCGAAACCAAAGCTGTTCACGCCGGCGACCGGAAGAAGAATCCCGACGCACCGGGGGCGTTTGTTCCTTCCTCGACGCCCATCTACACCGCAACCACGTACCTCTACGAAGACACCGCGAAGCTCGACCGCGTGCTGGGCCGTGAAGAGCCGGGATTCTGCTACGGCCGGTACGACAACCCGACGCGCACTGGCCTGGAGGAATTGCTCACGGAACTCGAATCGGGCGCCAGCTCGCAGGTAATGTCGTCGGGCATGATGGCGATTCACGTGGCATTGCTCGCCGCGCTGACGGATCGGCGCAAGTCCGTGCTGGCGGCGAATGCGTTGTACGGCGCGACGACCACCCTTCTGACCCAGGTACTCGAACCGCTCGGCGTCTCGGTGAACTTCGTCGATGTCTGCGACCTGGCGGCGCTCGAGCAAAAGATCGCCGAAACAAAACCGGGCTGCATCGTCATGGAGACCATTTCGAACCCGCTGCTGCGGGTGGGCGATCTCGATCGGATCGCGGAGCTGGCGCGCGCAGCCGGCGCGGCGCTCCTGGTGGACAATACGTTCGCGTCGCCGCTGCTGGTGCGGCCGATGGAGCATGGCGCGAATCTGGTGGTGGAGAGCTTGACCAAGTTCCTGGCTGGGCATGGCGATGTGCTGGGTGGCGTGGTGATCACCGATGAAGCGCATGCCAACGTGGTACGGACGCTGTCGCGCACCCTGGGCCCGGTGCTCTCGCCGTTCGAGAGTTTTCTCACCATGCGCGGCATCAAGACCCTGGCGGTCCGGGTGGAGCGCCAGTGCGCTAACGCCTGCCGCATCGCCACCTGGCTCGGGTCCCATCCGCGTGTCGCGCGCGTCCATTATCTCGCCGATCCCAATCACCCTGACGCACCGGTGATTCGCCGCCTGCTGCCCGAGGGGTTGTATGGCGCGCTGGTCCCGTTTGAGATTAAGGACGCGGCCAAGCCAGACGTGTTCCGCTTCATGGACAAATTGAAGCTGATCGTATGCGGCACGTCGCTCGCCGACGTTCACAGCTTGATGCTCTATCCGGCCATCGCTTCCCATCGTGACATCGCACCCAAGCAGCGCCAGCGCATGGGAATCTCGGACGGCCTGGTGCGATTATGCGCCGGGATCGAAGCCGTGGACGACATCATCGCCGACCTCGACCAAGCGCTGAGCTAGCGCTTGGTCTGTCTCCCGGACTTTTATCGCGCGCCCGGGCCTGCAACTTCGGTAGTAAAAGTAATCCCAGCGTCGGAGGGATCGCTGAATGCCAGCGTCACTTGCGCTTTGCTCCCGACCGCCAGCTTGTTGCCCGCGGGCAGGGCCAGATTGATGTACGAGCTGCGTTCCGGCGCAAAACACACCGTCGTTCCATTGGGATTCGCTAGCGAAACGCCGCTGGTAAGATCCGCAAGCACCAGCGAGAGCGGGCCGGAGAGCGCTTTGGTCCCCGAGTTTGTGACTGTGGCGCTTTGTAACCAGAGCTTGTCCGCGGAATCATACGTCAACGATCCCAACGCAATGGATACATCCTTCGTGTCCGAGGCAGCGCAAGTTAAGCTTGCGACATAGATCCCGTCGTCGTACCAGTACGCACCGCCCGACGCGCCAAATACAAAGCGTCCGCCATTGATCGAGCCGGTTCCGGGCGGGGAAATCCCGGTCGCGCATCCGGTGGCATGATAGGCCCCGCTGCAGGAGGCACCGCTCGGCAACGCTTCTCCCGGCGCGATGAGCTGCGAAAGCACTCCGTTCACATAGGAATCCAGCACGTAATTCCCGGTTGTACTATCCAGCACTTCGAAGATGGCGGTTCCCTCATTGGCTGCCAACTGGTTGAAGGAATTCGCGCCAATCGAATCGCCGTTCGGCTGCGTGTCGCAGGTGTTCAGAATGCTGCCTATCGTGCTGCCGGAAAGGCCGGTCTTGAAGACGCCAGTGAATGCGCCGCTGGCGCAAGTCCCGTCGTAGAAAGGGTCGGATGCAACAAAGAAAATGCCGTCGCCATCCACCACCGGCCCGCTATAGTATGAAGCGTCGTCCGGATATCCGCTATTGTGCGCTGTATCGCCTGGCAGCACATGGGACGAAAGCAGAATGGGAGTGGTTGGCGAGTTGACGAAAAGCCCATCGGCGCCCACCGGACTGCCCCCTGTGAACGCTATCGTGCTGCCCTCGATGAAGCCACCAACCCATTGGTCTATGATCTGACAGAAGCCCGGCGAGCAGCCGGCGGGGAAGGGCGATGTGTAGACCGTGCTCATATCGGCGATCAGGTGCAGATCGGATTCGGTGGTGTTCACATTCGCGGGCGCCCACCACACGCCATCATTGGCGCTCGGGGCTCCTACGGCTTCCGCCGAAAACACCACTTTGCCCCTGCTGAGAGACATCCCAAGCAGTCCGTTGATACCATTGCTGGTGTTCACCCCGCAAAAGTTTCCGCCATAACCGGGCAAGGCCATCGTATAATCCACCACCCTGTAAATCTTGCCCCCCGCTACCGAAACCGTATACAGACCGCCGGTACAATTCGTCGTGGAGTTGTAGCCGGATCCGTAGCCGTAAAAAAGCACCGTCCCTTCGTTTACCTGCAGGTTGTTGTTGCTACCCACAGCGCTCAGGCCCACGAAGTCCCCAGTTCCTTCCGGAATCGCCGTGCTGGTGTCGACCAGCTTCACGAATGCCTTGGTGATTAAGTTATAAGACCAGATGGACGGTCCGTTGTTGGCGGTGCAACTGTCATCCCCGGGATCCGAGAAGACTACCCACGGGCCGTAGATGGCCGGAAAGGTACCCAGGGGGTTGAAAACTCCCGAACTGCTGCCGGGACACGCCGTGGTGTTGTCCACCACCTTCGATATGGTCCACGTCTGCGCCCAAATCATCTGTGAACCGGCCAGTACCAACAGAACCGCAATCTTACAAAAATTCATTATTTCCTCCTTTTCCCGATCTCATCTACCTATGTCCGCCATTCCGCAAATATCACGCAGAGATTCATTCTGAGCTCTGAGCCGCCATGCGACAATGGCAACCATGCAGCGGTTATGGATCGCGGCATTGGTTTTTGTCTCCATCGTCTTCGGTCAAAACGAAGAACCAGCGTTACACGCCGATTCCGTCGTCGCGGTGAAACTCGCCGGCGGCGCGAAGCGTTTCTGGACCATTTCACTTCCCGAAGGCCAAACGGCAAATCTGGAAATCGTCGAGCAGCAGGGATTGGCCGGGATACTTTCTGTCGCAGGGGCCGACGGCGGCGAACTCGTAGAGGCCGATCTTCGCCAGCGCTCTCCGGCAGCGAAGAGCCTGTTGATTCCGCCCGGCGCCAATCAAATCCGCATTCAAGCGGCGGATCACGGACCGCTCGAACGGGCTTTCGAGTTTCGCATCGGCGCGTTTCACGCCCTCACCGATCAAGATCGCCCGCGGATCCAGGCGGAACAAATGCTCGGCCAGGGAGAAAAACTGCGGCGTGGCGAAGAGCAAGTGGAACTGGAACCAGCGGCCGGTCTTTTCGAAAAGGCGCTAGCACTCTGGGAGCGGTTGGAGGACACTTCGCGCCAGGCGGACACGTTGCTGCATCTGGGCGACGTTCGCTACGCACTGGGCCATACCAAGCCAGCGCTCAGCGCGTACCAACACGCCCTGGATCTGTGGACTGCCCGGGCCGACCGGGCTGGAGTGGCCTCCGCATTCTGCAACATTGCCGAAATCAGCTTCGAAACCGGCCAGCAGAAATTAGCCGAGGAGGATGCCAGACAGTGTCTCGAAATCGAACGGGAGCGGGGCGACCCGCTTGGTTTGGCTTCGGCCTTGATCGTCGAAGGACAGTTGCACGCCGCTCACGGACAAAACGAGCAAGTACGCGCGGACTACCGGGAGGCCATGGAAGCAGCGCGGCGCGGCGGCGATCGGATTCAGGAGGCCGAAGTCATCAAGAACCTCGCGATCTTCGAGGACAATCTTGCGCAATGGCAGGAGTCGAGGGAGGACGGCGAGAAGGCTTTGGCGATCGCGCGCGCGGAGGGTGACAGGCGGCTGATGTCTCGCTGCTTGAATGACCTTGCGTCCTTCCTGATGGATACGGGCGACTTACGTAAAGCGGTGGGCTATCTGGAAGAGGCGCTGCCGTTGAGGAAAACGTTGTCCGCCCCCAACTCATACGCCACTTCGCTCTACAATCTGGCGAACGCCCACGCCAAGCTGGACGATTACGCCGCTGCGCGCGCTGAGTACTCGGAAGCATTGGCGACTTTTCAGAAAACCGCGTTCGCTCGAGGGGAGGCGTACGTTCTTACCGGGCTCGGCCACCTTAGCCTCAATACCGGTGATGAAGAGAGAGCCGAGGCGTTTTTCCGGCAGGCGCAAGTCGAATGGCGCGTAGCCTCCGACCGGCAGGGCGAGGTTTTTGCGCTCAACGCTCTTGGGGAGGTAGCCGCGCGCCGCGGCCAGTTCCGCGGCGCTATCGAACTTCATCGGCAGGCGCTCGGGATCTCGCGTGCCGACAACCTGCCGCGGGAGGAGGACCGAACACTGGGGTATCTTGCCGACGCGTACGACAAAGCGCGCGATGCCCGCTCGTCTCTCGAACAAGCTTCGCTGGAGCTCGATGTGATTCGGAAAATTGGCGACTCGGAGGGTGAAGCGCGCGCCCTTTATCAGCAGGGCCGGGCCTGGCGCGCGCTTCGGGAATCTGACCGGGCGCAAGAGGCGTTGAATAAGGCGCTCGAGCTGGATCGATCCTTGGGAACCCGGACGCGCGAGGCGGATGCGCTCTACGAACTGGCCGCTCTGGACGGGGATCGCGGCCGGCTGCAGGAAGCGAACGCGAAGATCGCCAAAGCGCTCGATATCGTGGACGCCACTGGGGCCGGCGCCGGCAGCGCGGAGTCCCGGATGCTGTTTGCCGCCTCGCATCGCAAAAGCTACGATCTGGCAATCGACCTGGCGATGCGGCTGCACGATAATGCGAAAGCATTCGAGCTGAGCGAGCGAGCGCGGGCGCGCACGTTCGTGGACTTGATTCGCGGCGCGCGGCTCGACATCCGTCAAGGCGTGGATCCGGCGCTCCTTGATCGGGAGCAGAGTATTCAAGAGTCGCTCAACGAGAAACAGGAGCGGCTCACCCGGCTGCTGGCCTCTTCTCCTGCCGCGGGCTCGGCCGCGCAGGCGAAAAAAGAGATCGACAACCTGGTTGAAAAGTATGAAGCCGTGGAAGCTGAAATCCGTAGGACCAGTCCTCGTTATGCCGCGCTGCTTGAGCCGCATACTCTCTCGCTTACTGACGTTCAATCGGAGCTGCCGGATTCTCAAACAGCGCTGGCCGAATTCTGGCTCGGAGAAGAACGCAGCTATGCCTGGCTGGTAACAAAAACGGCTTGCCGGGGATTTGAACTTCCGGCGCGTCAACAAATCGAAGCGCTCGCACGCCGCGCCTATTCGGCGTTGACCGCGCGCAATCTCATTCGCGACGAGACAGCCGAACAAATGCAAACCAGGGTGAGCGCATCCGATCGCGAGTTCGCGCAGGTCTCAGCCGAGCTGAGCCGTATGCTGCTGGGCAAAATGACGGGACTTTCCGGCGCGCGCCTTCTCTGGGTGGTGAGCGATGGAGCTCTTGAATATTTGCCGTTTGCCGCTTTGCCCGCGCCCGGGTCGTCAGCGCCGCTCATCGCTTCTCATCGGATCGCCCGCCTGCCTTCCGCCTCCGTCTTAGCCGAAGTACGGCAACAGCTCGCCGATCGTCAGCCTGCTCCACGCGCCGTCGCGGTGTTCGCCGACCCTGTGTTCCAGGCGGACGACGAGCGCGTCGTCAAGAGCCAGGCTCACACCCGGCCGTCCGTCGATGTTCCGCGCGGCGCCGAAGATGTCGATCTCGCCAGCTTGCCCCGGCTTTGGTTTTCCCGCCGCGAAGCGGACGCCGTGGCCGCACTCGCGCCGCGCGGCGCTACATGGGAAGCCCTGGACTTCGATGCCAGCCGGACGGAGGCGCAGAAGCCCGCTCTGGCCGATTATCGGGTTCTCCACTTTGCCACGCATGCGTTTCTGGACAGCCGGCATCCCGAGTTATCGGGACTGGTGCTTTCGATGGTGGATCGTGGCGGGCGTCCGCAAGATGGTTTCCTGCGCCTGAACGAGATCTACAATCTGAGACTCAATGCCGATCTGGTGGTGCTGAGCGGGTGTCAAACGGCGCTTGGACAAGAAGTGCGTAGCGAGGGTTTGGTGGGCCTGACGCGAGGTTTCATGTACGCGGGCGCTCCGCGGGTGTTAGCCAGCCTCTGGGATGTTCGCGATCGCGCCACCGCTGAATTCATGAGCAGGTTTTACGAGCCGCTGCTGCGCCGCCATCTGGCGCCGGAGGATGCCCTCCGTTCCGCGCAGCTTGCCATGATGAATGACCCACGCTGGTCTCAACCTTACTACTGGGCAGCGTTTACCATGCAAGGCGCGCAGTGATCCGCTACAATCTCGGGGGAGCGTTGTGCCGGAATCCGATCCCCAGATCTCCCAGGGCCGAAAGCGCTGGGAATTGGACCGTGCGGGTTGGGACACCCTGATGACGGCCCTGGCTCCAGACCGCGAACTAGCCGGGCACAAGTACGAAGAGCTGCGCCGCCGCCTCACCGATCTCTTTGCCTGGGAAGGATGCGAGCTGCCCGATCAGCTTGCCGACGAAGCTCTCAATCGCCTGGCTCGCAAGCTGACCGAAGGCATCGCCATTCCGCATCTCGACCGCTATGCCTTTGGCATCGCGCGGTTTCTGGTTCAGGAGGATCTGCGCGCGCGCCGTGGACGGCAGGCGGCTCTCCGGCAGTTCCCGAACCAGAATGCGGCTGGCCGCTCACCGAGCATGGTGGCGGCGCTGGAGGAATGTCTGGCTGGCTTGCCCGACGCAAACCGCCGTCTGATCGAGCGTTATTACGCCGACGACCGAGCAATGCTTGCGCGTGAATTGGGAATTTCCGTAAACGCGCTGCGCAATCGGGCCTTGCGGATCCGCGAGGAACTTTTTGAGTGTGTGTCGCGCAAATGTGATGACGAGTAAATTTTCGCCATGGTGAACAGAGACCCAGTGATCGCATATTTGTTGCACGAGATGGCCGAGGATGAGCGCGAGGCCTTCGGTGAACGATGGTTCGTGGAACCCAAACTGCGGGAGGATCTCCAGCTGGCGGAAGCCGATTTGCTGGACGCCTACGCCAGAGGGAAGGTGAAGGGTGAGCAGCGCAAACAGATTGAACGCTGGCTTCTAGGCTCTTCTGTCCAGCGCCAGAAGCTCGATTTCGCCCAAGCCATGGCCACGCTGCTTCCGGGCGCGGCGCCCCGGCGAATCCCTTGGAGCCTGCTCGGAGCTGTGGCAGCCGGCCTGATATTACTCGCAAGCCTTGCGTTGTCGATAGTGCATAATCGACAGCTGGAAAGCGAGCTGGCTCGCGTGGAGGCGGAGGGACGTTCGCTGGCGCCCGCGCGGCCGCTGCCTGGAACTGCTTTCGCGATCTTTCTTCCCGCCGATACGTTGCGCTCGGGCGCCGGAATTTCCGTCAGCTTGCCCCAAGGCGCGGACGTGGTTCACCTGCAATTGGGTCTCGAAACAGGGCAGCAGCGGGACTTTGACTCGGCGGTTGTTTCCGTTTCAGGGCGTGCGGTGTGGCGCCAGCAACCGGTGAGCGCAGCTTCCCTGTGGATTCCCGCCAAACTGCTCGGACCGGGGAATTACACGGTACGGCTGGACTCCAATGGGACGCCGGTAGCCTACTACAGCTTTACCGTGCTCCGATAACGGAAAAACGAGCTAATTTCCGCTGGATTGAATCTGCACCAGCGGCTCATGCTCCGTCGTCGGTGCGGTGCTCGCGATGGTCTGTGGATCGCGCCAGAAATCGAAATACGAAATCTGCCGCACGCACGAAATGGTGCACATCGGGGCGCAGCTTTTTTCGGTTATGTATTCGCGGCGGATGTCGTCCACGGTATATTCAGCCAGAGGCTTGGCCGGATAGCCGCGCTGCTGCGAGCAGTAATGCACCAGGCCGTTTTCGCAGATATACAGATATCGCGATCCCGCGCGGCAGCGCCAATGGCTGGGCCGGCCGTTCGCGATGTCGTCCTGATAGTAATTGATCTGCGAGAAATTTTTCTTCTCGAAATTCTTCATCGCGAGAAATACCTTGCGCTCGCGCTCCCCGATGGGCCGCAGCTGGCCGTCTCCATCGTGAATGATCCCGACCGTCGATGTGAAACCCAACTCCAGCGCGCGCCTTCCCACCACCAGCGCGTCTTCCGGATTGTGAATGCCGCCGCCCAGCACCGAGTTGATGTTCACGTGAAACAGCGCGTACTCGGAAAGAATCTGCAGCTTCTTGTCCAGCACCTTCAGGCTCTTCTTCGACACCTCATCCGGCATCGCATTGTCGATGCTGATCTGCATATGATCCAGCCCGGCGTCGTTCAATTGATTGACACGCTGCGGCGTCAGCAGATAGCCATTGGTGATCATCCCGGCGATCATGCCCCGGCTGCGCACATGCGCGATCAGGCGGTCCAGATCCGGATGCAGCAACGGCTCGCCGCCGCTGAAAGTCACAATGGTAGTGCCCAGGTCGGCCAGTTGATCCAGCCGCGCGGTCATGGTCTCCATTGGCACGGGCTTCGAGAAATCGTCGTACTCATTGCAGTACGTGCACGATAAATTGCAGCGTCGAATGGGAATGATGTGCGCCATCACCGGATGGTCCGTTGACGCAACTCCGCGCAGAATCATGCGCCATTCTCGCGCACGGCGATTCAGCGCCCGAAGGTCTCGGCGAAATTTAAAACCCCAATTGCCCATGGAAGGCTTAACTCCATTGAATCATACTCATGCGACATTGGCATGGATTTCTGATCGAATGGGGCTGGAGGGGGGCCAGACGGAGAGAATTCAGAATTCAGAATGGCCCGGGCCCGGATTCTGACTTCTGAATTCTTTTTCGTAACGATTCTTCCACACCAGGACACCTAATGTAAGTAGCATGATATGCTGAGGCTGGAAACCGTAGCGCCCCGGTCCGATGTTTGAGTTTCTCTTTAAATATCCGCCCACTGTCTTCGCCAAAGGCAGCTTTGTGCTCCTGGGCGAGTGGCCTCTCTGGTTGCTGATCGGCCTGCTGGCGGTCTCCGCGCTAGCTCTCGGTTGGGTGATCTGGCGACGCCGCCGGGTGATTGCGCCCACCATGCGCGGCCCGCGCACTGCCGTCGTTTGGATTCTCCAAAGCTTGCTGGTCTGTCTGTTGCTGTTCCTGTTGTGGCAGCCCGCGTTAAGCATCGCCACGCTGCGTCCGCAGCAGAACATCGTCGCCGTTGTCATCGACGACAGCAAAAGCATGTCGACCCAAGAAGACGGCCACTCCCGCAAAGATCAGGTCTTGGCGACGCTCAACGGCGGCCTGCTCAATAGCTTGAAGAGCAAATTTCAAGTCAGGCTTTATCGGCTGGGCGATCATCTGGAGCGCATCGAGAGCGCGGACAAACTGAACGCCTCGGCACCCGCCACGCACATCGGCGACGGCTTGAAGGAAGTGCTGGCGGATTCCGCCACGCTGCCCATCGGCGCAGTGGTTCTGCTGAGCGACGGCGCCGACAACAGCGGCGGCATCGATCTCGACACCATATCCGACATCAAGCGGAAGCGCATTCCCATCCACACCGTCGGCTTCGGGCGGGAGCGCATGCAGCACGACATCGAGATCACCGACGTGCAACTGCCGGCGCGCTCGCTCGCAAAATCGCGCCTGGAAGCGCAGGTCACTTTCCATCAATGGGGCTTGAAAGGCGACAAGGCTCGTCTGGTGGTACGCGACTCAGGGACGGGAAAGGTTTTGACGTCTCGCGACATCATCTTGAAGGGTGACGGCGCCGCGCAAACCGAGACGGTTCTGTTCACCGCCGGAGACGCCGGAGTGAAGAACCTGCAATTCTCGATCGACCCGCTGCCCGAAGAAGAGAACAAGCTCAACAACGCATTGACCAGAGTGCTGTATGTGGACAACGCGACGCCCCGCGTCCTCTACATGGAAGGGGAGCCGCGCTGGGACTTCAAGTTCATCCGGCGAGCTGTGGAAGACGACAAGAATATCGAGCTCAGCACCATCGTCCGAACCACGCAGAACAAAAATTACACCCAGGCGCCGTCGCACCCTGAGCTGAAGTCTGGATTTCCCACCAAGGTGGACGACCTGTTCGCTTTTCAAGGCTTGATTCTGGGCACGATCGAGGCTAGCTATTTCACCACCGCCCAGCAGGATCTGATCCAGCAGTTTGTCGACCGGCGCGGCGGCGGGCTGCTGTTCCTGGGCGGCCGTGCGTCACTGGCCGATGGCGGTTACGAGAAGCCTCCGTTTTCGGACCTGCTGCCGGTGCGTTTGCCGGACCATAAGAACACCTTCCATCGCGATCCCGCGACACCCGAACTCACCGCCGCGGGGCGCGACAGCCTGATCACGCGCATTGAAGATAATCCCGACGCGAACGTCGAGCGCTGGAAGAAGCTGCCGTATTTGATGGACTTTCAAGAAGCGGGAAAGCCCAAGCCCGGCGCCCTGGTGCTGGCCAACATGAAGGCATCGGGGATCGAGCTTCCTCTGCTCATCACCCAAAAGTATGGCCGCGGACGCACCGCCGTGTTCGCCACCGGTGGCGACTGGCGCTGGCAGATGCTGCAGCCGGTGGAAGACACCAGTCACGAAGTATTTTGGCGGCAATTGATGCGCTGGCTGGTGAGCGACACACCCAATCGCGTGGTGACTTCCATCCCGCGCTCCGTGCTCTACGATGATGGCCGCGTGCATTTGCGCGCTGAAGTTCGCGACACCACCTATTTACCCACCAGCGACGCCACCATCCAGGCTCGCATCGTCGGTCCGGATGGCAACGCGCAAAGCGTCGACCTGCATCCTGATTCGCTGGAACAGGGCGTCTATTCAGCCGACTGGGATGCTGGCAAAGCCGGCTCCTACGTGGCCGAAGTTACCGCCACGCGCGGCCAGCAGGAATTGGGCCGCGATGTGATCACGTTCCGGCGGGAAGACGGCGTGGCCGAGAATTTTCACCTGGAACAAAACCGCGATCTGCTCGAAAAACTGTCTTCGCAGACCGGTGGCAAGTATTATCATCCGAACGAAGTGAGCCGGCTGGGCGAAGACATTTCTTATTCCGACGCCGGCATCACGATTCGCGAAACGAAGGATCTATGGGATATGCCCATCGTCTTCTTCCTGGTGCTGCTGCTGTGCTGCAGCGAGTGGGTGCTGCGCAGAAGGTGGGGCGTAGTATGAGGATCCCACTGTTGGCCCTGGGTTGTTTGGCCGTTGGCTCGTTGCACGCCGCAACGTTCTACGTCACGGTCGCCGGGCTGGGCGGAGAAACCGACTACGAACAACGCTTCGCGTCGCAGGCGCAGGAGATCGACAAGCTGCTGCACGCCTCGAATGGCGACGCAAAAGTAACCACGCTGTACGGTCCGCAGGCCACCAAAACGAATGTGCAGAACGCGCTAGCGCAAATCGCGCGCGACGCCAAACCGAACGACGTGTTTGTGCTGATTCTGATCGGCCACGGCAGCTTCGACGGCTATGACTACAAGATCAATCTTCCCGGCCCCGACCTTTCGGGCGTGGAGCTGGGCGCCTTGCTGGACCGCATTGGATGCACCCGTCAGTTGGTGGTGAACACCACCAGCGCCAGCGGTGGATCGCGCGCCGCGCTCGAAAAAGCCAACCGGGTGGTGATTACAGCCACCAAGTCCGGCAACGAAAAGAACGCCACCGTCTTCGCCCGCTTCTGGGTGGAGGCGCTGCGCGATCCGTCGGCCGACACCGACAAGAATGAAACCGTATCGGCGCTCGAAGCCTTCATTTTCGCCGAGACCAAGACCGCGCAGTTTTACGAAACGCAGAAGCGCCTGGCTACCGAGCATCCCATTCTCGAAGACACCGGGCAAGGCGACGGTGAGCGCAAGCCATCGCCCGAGAACGGCGAAGGTCTGAAAGCGGCGCAATTCCCGTTGTTGCGTATCGGCGCGGCGCAAACCGCGGCCAGCACGCCCGAAAAGAAGGCGCTGCTCGAAAAACGCGATCAACTGGAAGAGCAGATCGACAAGCTGAAATACGAAAAAGCCGCGATGCCGGCCGACGAGTACCGCAAGCAGCTTCAGGATCTCTTAATCCAATTGGCCAAGACGCAAGCGGAGCTGGACAAATGAGCACGTATGCCCCAGCCGGCTTGGTGGCCACATTCCTCTTGCTCGTTCTTCCGCTGGGGGCACAGACACTCGACGACTGCCGCGGCCTTCGTCATCATGGCAAGCTCGACGAAGCGCAGACCTGTTACGCCAAGCTCGCCACCAGCACCAATCCTTATCTCCGCGCCGAAGGATTCTGGGGCGTCGAACGCTATGATGACGCGAACAACCAGTTTCGCGATCTGATCAAGCAGTTTCCCAAGAACGCCGATTATCGCGTCCGCTGGGGCCACCTGTTTTTCGAACGCTTCAACCCCGATGAAGCGCACAACTTGTATGAAGAGGCCCTCAAGATCGACGACAAGAACGCGCAAGCCTATCTCGGCCTCGCGCAAGTAGAGACGGAAGGTTTCAGCCAGGGCGCCGTCAAGAACGCGCAAAAGGCCGCGGATCTCGATCCCAAGCTTTACCAAGCCCACGAACAACTGGCCTACCTGGCTCTCGAAGACAACGACGAGGAGACGGCCGCCAAGCAAGCCGACCTGGCGCTCGGGATTTCGTCCGAAGCGCTGGATGCCATGTCGATTCATCTTGCCCTCGACTATCTGCACGACAAGAAAGATTCCCCGTGGATCGATCGCATCCTCAAAATCAATCCGGCCTACGGCGAAGCGTATTCCATGGCCGGGCATTTTTTCTTCATCAATCGCCGCTATGACGAAGAGATCCAGGTGTACCGCAAGGCGCTCGAATTGAATCCGCGGCTATGGGAAGCGCGCGCGCAGTTGGGTGTCAGCCTGATGCAGTTGGGCTACGACATGGAAGCCCGCGAGCAACTGGAAAAATGCTTCTACGCCAAGTACGCCAGCCTTGAAGTGAAGAATTCGCTGCGTCTGCTCGATAGCTACAAGGATTTCGTCACCTTTAAGACCCCCACCACCATCCTTCGCTTGCATAAAAAGGAAGCCGACTTGCTGCGTCCTTATGTGGAAGCTGAGCTGAAGCGCGACATCGCCGATTACAGCGAAAAGTACCACATGACGTTGAAGGGTCCGGTGCAAGTGGAAGTTTATCCGGACCACGAGGACTTTGCTGTACGCACGGCTGGCATGCCGGGCCTGGGCGCTTTGGGCGTCACGTTCAATCGTGTGATCGCCATGGACAGCCCCTCCGGACGTCCTCCGGGAAGTTTTCATTGGGCCAGCACTTTGCGCCACGAGATGAGCCACGTCTTCGTGCTCGAAGCCACCGGCAGCCGGGTCCCGCGCTGGTTCACCGAAGGTCTCGCGGTCTATGAAGAGACCGCCGCTGCGCCCGATTGGGGCGACCGTCTGGACCCCGACGCCATCCACGCCATCCAGCATAAGCAACTGCTGCCGGTGGCCGAGCTGGATCGCGGATTCATCCGGCCCAGCTATCCCCAGCAAGTGATTGTGTCTTACTTCCAGGGCGGCAAGATCTGCAGCTACATCGCGGAGAAGTGGGGCTATTCGAAGCTGCTGGACATGATTCAGTCCTTCGCCAGGCTCGAATCCACGCCCGACGTAATCCAAATGGATCTGGGCATCTCCAGCACCGAGTTCGACAAGCAGTTCCTGGCTTGGCTGGATGCGCAGAACAAGGTGACCACCGATCATTTCGATGAGTGGCGCGAAAAACTCAAGATGATGGTGGCAGACGAACGATCCAAGGATTACGGCGCGGTGATTCAAATCGGCAACACCATCCGCGACTGGTATCCCGATTACGTCGAAGTCGGCAGCGTCTATGAGCTGCTGGCCGACGCTTACACCGCCAAAGGCGACAAGGAAAACGCCCGCAAGCAGCTCGAAAAATACAACGACGTCGGCGGACGAGATCCCAAACTGGTGGAACGCCTGGCCACGCTCGAAGAGGAAGCCGGCCAACCCAAGAAAGCCGCCGCCGCGCTCGATCGTCTAAACTACATTTATCCTGAGGATCAGGATCTGCATAAACGATTGGGCGATTTATGGCTTGCACAAAACAACGTGCCCGGTGCGATTCGCGAGTATCAGGCGGTGATCGCCTTGAAACCGCTGGATCAGGCTGCGTCGCATTACCAGCTGGCCGAGGCTTTGCGCAAAGCCAACCGGCTGGATCAGGCGCGCGACGAGGTGCTGCTGGCTCTGGAGGCCGCGCCCGGATTTAAGCCGGCTCAAAAACTACTTTTAGAGATTGCGAAATAATCAAACATGTCCACCACAACTTTAGCGATCAACGATTCGGCGGAATTAAAGGCGCGAATCGACCGGTTCCAGGAAGTCCAACGCAGCATCGTGCGCGAAGTTCGCAAGGTGATTGTCGGACAGGACGAGGTCATCGAACAGGTGATGATCTCTTTGTTTGTGGGCGGCCACTGCTTGATCACCGGTCTGCCGGGAACGGCCAAGACCTTGCTGGTGCGCACGCTCGCGCAGACTCTTGGCCTGGTCTTCAAGCGCATCCAGTTCACGCCCGATCTGATGCCCTCCGACATTACCGGCACGGACATCATTGAAGAAGACCCCACCACCGGACGTCGCACCTGGACCTTCGTGGCCGGACCTATTTTCTCCAACATCCTGCTGGCCGACGAAATCAACCGCACGCCGCCCAAGACGCAGTCGGCGCTGCTCGAAGCCATGCAGGAGCTGTCTTGCACGGTGCGCGGGCATCAATACAAGATCGAAGCGCCTTTTTTCGTGCTCGCCACCCAGAATCCCATTGAGCTGGAAGGCACCTATCCGCTGCCCGAAGCGCAGCTCGATCGCTTTCTGTTCAATACCGTGCTCGATTATCTCTCCGCCGAAGATGAGGTGAAGGTGGTGGACCTCACCACCACCACCACGCGCGCCGAAGCCGACACCGTGACCAACGCTACCGAGATCCTGGCGTTCCAGCAGTTGGTCCGCATGGTCCCGATCAGCGAGACCGTCGCGCGTTACGCCGTGGAACTGGTGCGCGCCACGCGGCCCAACGACGTGAGCGCCCCGGATTTCGTCAAGAACTACGTGAACTTCGGCGCCAGCGTGCGCGCCGCCCAATTCGTGGTGCTCGCGTCCAAGGCCCGCGCCCTGCTGCGCGGCCGCTATCACGTGGCTTATGAGGATGTCCGTGCGCTGGCCGCCCCCATCCTGCGCCATCGCATTCTGCTGAACTTCCACGCCGAATCCGAACGCCTGGATTCGGACGCCATCCTGAAACGTCTGCTCGAGTGGAAGCCCGAACCGAAATAAGAAGATGTGGCGCACCGAGCAGAGTGTGGCCCACCCAGCAGAGTGTGGCGCACGCACTCTTGCGTGCCGCGTTCACAATCATGTGAACGCATAAAAATAAATGCAACCTCGCAGCCCAACCCGCTTCATCGATCCGGCGCTCCTGGCCGGCATCTCCCACCTGGACCTGGTTGCAAAAACAGTAGTGGATGGTTTTGTCGCGGGGCTGCATCGCTCACCCGACTTCGGTTTCAGCCAGGAATTCGCCGAGTATCGCGCCTACACGCCCGGTGACGACCTGCGCCATGTGGATTGGAACGTCTTCGCGCGCACCGAGCGCATGTACTTGAAGCGCTACCGCGGTGAAACCAACTCCCAGCTTACGCTGATGATCGATACCAGCGCGTCCATGGGATACAGCTCGCACGGCATCAACAAACTGGACTACGGCCGTTATCTGGCCGTGTCACTGGCTTATCTCTCCAATCTTCAGCGCGACGCCGCGGGCGTGATTATCTTCGATGACGACGTGCGCAGTTACGTCCAGCCCTCCACGCGCCAGGGCCAGTTCATGCGCGTGGCGCATGCCATCGAACATGCGCAGACCGGCACGCATACCAATTTCGCTAAACCCTTCATGCATTTTCAGCAGTTCCTGCGGCGGCGCGGCATCGTGGTCGTCATCTCGGATTTCTACGAACAGCCCGAGGTGGTGATCAAGACCGTGGAGCCGCTGCGCTATCGCGGCAACGATTTGATCCTGTTTCACGTCCTAGATCCACAGGAGATCCGGCCCAAGCTGAAAGAGCCGTCGCTGCTGGTGGACATGGAAACCGAAGATGCCATCGAGGTTTCGCCCGAATACGCCAAGGAAGAATATGGCGCCAAGATCGACGCGCACATTGCCGCGCTCAAAATCAAAGCCAACGCGGCCGGCATCGATTACCAGCTTTTGCCCACCGACCGGCCGCTCGATGACGCGCTGCGCGAATATTTCTTGATCCGCAAGGGGAGGATGTAAGCGTGGGCTTTTTCGCTCCCTGGTTCCTGGCCGGCGCCGTCGCCATCGGTCTGCCATTCTGGATTCACCTGCTGCGCCAATATCGCAGCACGCCGCATCCTTTCAGCTCGCTGATGTTCTTCGAACGGCGCACGCAAAGTTCCATCAAGCATCGCCGCCTGCGTTACCTGCTGCTGCTCTCTCTGCGCGTCGCTCTCCTCCTGTTGATCGCCCTGGCCTTCGCCAATCCTTTCGTGAGCCGCTCGGGGGGCGCCACGGGCGGACGCAAAATGCTGGTCATCGCGGTCGACAATTCGTTCAGTATGCGTTATGACGATCATCTGGCGCGCGCCAAACAGGCCGCTATGAATGCCGTCTCGAATTTGAACCCGGGCGAGCGCGGGCAAGTGCTGGCCGTGGGATCGCGCGTGCATTTCCTGACGCAGCCGGTGGAGGAAGCCGATCAGCTCAAGGCCGCCATTCAAGGCATTCAACCTTCCGACGAGCAGAGCTCCTACGGCGAACTGGCGCGCGCCCTCAGAACCATCTCCCAGACGTCGCGCATTCCTCTCGAAGTACATTTTTCGAGCGATCTGCAGAAATCGTCCATGCCGCCCGCCTTCGCGGACCTGCGCTTGGGCACCGACACCAAGCTCGTCTTCCATTCCGTCGCCGATTCCAAAGAGCCCAACTGGATGTTGGAGAGCGTCACCGCCCCCGCCAAGATCTACGATCCTAAGAAAGTCCGCATACAGGCCGTGGTGGCAGGCTCCAACACCCCGCAGACCAAGCGGACCGTGTCGCTGGCGCTCGACGGCAAAACGCTCGAGAGCAAGATGGTTGACGTTCCCTCCAACGGCCGCGCGTCCGTCGAATTCCTTTCGCTGGATTCGCCGCACGGTTTTCATAAAGGCGAGATTCGCATCGAGCCCGGCGACGCTCTCCACGAAGACGATCGATTTGATTTCGCCATCGAGCGAACCGATCCACATCCCGTCCTTTTTCTGCATCCCGCCGGACAGACTCTCGATGAGCTCTACTACCGCTCGGCGCTCGAATCGGTTTCAGAAGCCGGCTTCACGCTCGAACCTCTGGCGGTGGAGCAAGCCGGAAATCAATCGCTTTCCAAATACGCCTTCGTCGTCCTGTCGGACGTTGGGACGATGCCGCCCGGCCTCGAAGCTAACTTGCGCGCTTACGTCGCTGGCGGCGGATCGTTGTTGGTGGCCCTCGGGCCGCTCTCGGCTGCGCTCGCGCGCGTTCCAGTTTCGAACGAGACCATACAAGGATCCGCCTACGCGTCGCGTGGCGATTCGCGCTTCGAAACCGTCGCGGCGGCCGACGCCGAGCATCCTGCGCTGCGCCGAGCGAACAAACTGGATGGCGTCAAGTTTTATCAGGAGATCAAGGTGGACCCCGGCCAATCGCACGTGATTGCGCGTCTCACCAACCAGGCGCCGCTGCTGCTCGAGAAGCAGGTCGGGGAAGGCCGCGTGGTCGTTTTCACATCCACCTTCGACAATGTCGGCAATGACATGCCGCTGCACGCCTCATTCGTTCCTTTCGTCGAAGAGACGGCTCGCTATCTGGGCGGCCAGCAGGATCGTTCCACCAATGTTGCCGTGGATTCCTATATCGAACTGCGCTCTGCCCAGGAGCACGGCGCGGCTATTGATGTGACCGAGCCTGACGGCTCTCATCCCTTGTCGCTCAAGGATGCCAGCACTACGCAGACTTTCCAGGTGACGCGCGAAGGCTTCTACGATATTCACCGCGCCAACGGCCGCGAGGAGCTGGTTGCCGTGCATGCCGACCGCCGCGAGTCCGACTTAACACCCATCCCGCAGGAGACCCTGGCCTTGTGGCAGAACACCGGGCTCGGCCCGGACACGCCGTCCGGCGACGGATCGGCGGCCGACACCCAACCCCGGCCCTGGAGCCTGTGGCGCTACGCTTTGCTACTGGTGCTCATAATCGCGATAATTGAATCAGTATTGGCGAGCCGATATCTTTCGGTAGAGAAGGAGGTCGCTTGAACGCTATCGACCAACTGAATAGTTACCTTCAGCGGCTGGAAAAGCGCTTGCGTTTCCTGGCGGTGTCTAAGGGGACTTCGCTGGTCACCATTTCGGCCCTGGTGATCACGGTTCTGTTCGTTTGGATCATCAATCGTTATGCCTTCTCTTCGGCCAGCCTGTTAACGGCGCGCATTCTTCTGTTTCTGTCAGTCGCCACGGCCATTGCCTTCGGCCTGGTGATCCCGCTGTTGAATCTGAATCGGCGCAACGCCGCGCGGCAAGCCGAACAAAAATTTCCCGACTTTCAAGAACGCCTGCTCACTCTGGCCGAGAAGCCCAACGCGGCCGACCCGTTCCTGCAATTGCTCGCCGCCGACACCATGCGTGTCGCTGAAACCAGCGAGCCCGAGCGCTTAGCCTCGAGCGGCCCCATCTTCGGTTTTCTCGCGTCGGCAGCTCTCGCTGTCGCCGTGCTCATCTGGCTGATTAACGCCGGTCCAGGCTACTTGGGCTATGGAACCTCTTTGCTCTGGGCCGGTGCGCCCAAGTCTGGCACGCATGCCTTCTACGACATCGCGGTCACGCCTGGCGACCGCACTGTCCGCCGCAAAGCCGATCAATTGGTTACCGCGCAACTACTTGGATTCGATTCGCCCAAGGTGCGCCTGTTCGCGCAATATCGCGGCACTTCGAAATGGGAGCAGGTGGACATGCAGCCGTCGCCCGGCGCATCCACTTATGAGTTCCTGTTCAGCAGCCTGGCTGACAACGTCGAGTATTACGTCGCTGCGGGCGCCGTGGAATCGAAGCACTACAATCTGCGCGTAGTGGATCTGCCCAGCGTGAAGAAAATTCGCGTCACCTATCATTACCCCTCATGGACCGGAATGAAAGATTCGACTGAAGATCCCGGCGGCGATTTGCGCGCCGTGGAGGGTACCGAAGCCGAGGTCGCCATTCTCACCGATCGTCCGCTCAGCAAGGGCATCCTCGTGTTGGGTGAGGACAAGCAGATCGAACTGAAGGCCGGCGAAGGGAACTGGCAGACCGCTACAGTAAAGCTGGAAAAAGACGGCCTGTATCACGTCGCGGCGATCGACCGGGGAGAGAATGTCCGTCTCACCGAAGATTTCTTCATCGAAGCGCGCAAGGATAATGCGCCCACCGTCAAGATCGACCGTCCTGGCCGCGACGCAAAAGTCAATCCGATCGAAGAAGTCACCGTCACGGTGAATGCCGATGACGACTTCGGGCTGAACGAGGTTGCGCTGCATTATTCGGTGAATGGCGGAGCGGAAAAGACAGTGCAGTTGCTGCCGCAAAAAGGCGTCAAGACAGCGAACGGGAAATATGTTCTAACGCTCGAGGATTACAAGCTGGCCCCCGGCGATCTGGTCAGTATTTACGCCGAGGCCAAGGATGCGCGCAACACCACCAAGACGGATATTTACTTCATCCAGGCCGAGCCGTTCGAACGCAATTATTCGCAGGCGCAGGCGGGCGGCGGTGGTGGCGGGATGGGCGGCGGCGGCGACGATCAGCAGATCTCGACCAGGCAGAAGGATATCATCGCGGCCACTTGGAACGAAAACAAGAACGGTTCCAAAGACCCGTCGGTTGCGGCCGACGACGCCAAGTTCCTGGCCGCGCAGGAAGACAAACTGGCCGCGCAGGCCAAATCGCTGGCCGATCGCATGAAGGCGCGCGAACTCTCCGACGCCAATCCGCAATTCCAGACCTACGCCAAGGAAATGACCGAGGCGTCGACCAGCATGCTCGATTCGGCGCAGAAGATCCGCGGCCAAAAGTGGAACGACGCCATGCCTGCCGAGCAGAAGGCTCTGCAAGGTGCGCAGCGCGCCGAAGCTACGTTCCGCGACATCCAGGTGGCCTTCGGAACTCAAGGCGGGGGTGGTGGAGCCGGCGGCGCGGGACGCGATCTCGAAAATCTGGCCGACCTGGAACTCGACCGCGAGAAGAACCAGTATGAAACCGGACAGCAGGCCGGTTCCGACAGCCGCCAGCAGGAGATCGACAAGGCTTTGCAGAAACTCGCCGACTTGGCGCGCCGTCAGCAGGAGTTGGCCGCAAAGAAGGATCAGCAGCAATCCTTCCAGCAACGCTGGGAGCAGGAAATGTTGCGGCGCGAGGCCGAACAGCTCCAGAAGCAGATGGAGCAATTGCAGCGTGGCGATTCCTCACAGCAACAGCAGGGTCAGCAAGGACAACAAGGACAACAGGGTCAACAGGGGCAAGCGGGTCAACAGGGCCAAGCAGGTCAACAAGGAAAGCAGGGACAACAGGCTGGCCAGCAATCCGGACAATCCGGTAGCGCCGGCCGCGTGGGCTCCGTCGCTTCGCCGCAATTGCAACAAGCTCTCGATCGGTTGAAGAAAGCCACCGAGGACATGCAGAGCGCCGAGAGCCAGCAAAACAGCAGTCCGGAGCAGACTGCCGCGGGACAGCGCCGGGCCGCCGATCGTTTGCAGGAAGCTCGCGACATCCTGAACGGGATGCAGCACCAGAACTCGGCGCAGCAGCTTGACGACCTTGCGCAGCAAGCCGGACAGCTCGCGCAACAGGAAGCCGACGCGCAGAATCGTCTGAAGAAAATGGTGGGTGCGTCCCCCAACGAAAATCCGCGTTTCGGCGGGCAGGGTCTCCAGAATCAGCAGGAAGCCGAGAAGCTAGCCGCTGAGAAGAACGAAATGGCCGACAAGCTCAAGAAGCTGGAACAGGGCATGTCGCAGGCCGCTCGCAGCATGGCCGGTGCGCAGAATCCGGTGGGAAATAAATTGCGCGACGCCCTCGGTGAGGCGCAGCAGAATGAGCTCGAGATGCACATGCGGCAGAACGCCCAGTACATCCGGCAAGGCTACGGATCCACGGCCTGGGTGCGCGAGAACAACGTCAACATGGGGCTGAACAATCTGCGCGATCAGCTCCAGCAGGCGCAGGCCGCGAACCAGCAGCAAGGTAAACCCGGCCAAGGCCCAGGCGGCGACAATAGCGATCTTGAAAAAGCCCTGGCCAGCCTGGAAGCCATGCGTAGCCGCATGCAGCAGCTCGCGCAAAGCCAGCAGGGCAAAGGCAGCCAGCCCGGGCAAGGCCGGCAATCGAATCAGTTGCAGCGCGGCAACCAGGACGGCAATTCACAGCAACCTGGCCAGTCGCAGCAGGGTCAGCAAGGACAGAACGGGCAACAACCAGGTCAGAGCGGCCAGCCAGGACAAAATGGACAGCAGGGACAGCAGGGCCAATCCGGACAAGGTGGCCAAAACGGCCAGGGCGGCCAATCGGCACAGAACGGCAACGGCGGCCAAACCGGTCCAAATTCCGGTTATGCGCCCTTCGGCGGCGGTGGACCGGTTACGCCGGGCAATGGCTCCGCGGCCGACGGACCGGTCCCCATGGAACAGGCTTATCGGGAATCGCTGCGCGATCTGAACCAAATTCGCGACTTCGTCCGCCAGAACCCGGACGTCGCCGGCGACTACTCCAACTTGTCGCGCGCGTTGAATCCGGGCTTCGTCAGCAACGATGCCGAGTTGTCCAATCGGCTGAACCACGAAGTGATCCCGGAGATGGAACGTCTGGAACTGGATATACGCCGCAAGCTGGAGGAGAAAAACTCCGATCAGGTACGCAGCGCGGGTGCCGAGACTGTGGCGCCAGGCTACTCCGATGCCGTAGCCGATTACTTCCGCAAATTGAGCAAGAGCAAGTAGCGCCAACGCCCGATAGCTATTGGGTCTGCTGTAGAGGATCGGCAGCGGTAATTTGCGAGCCCACCGCTTCGGAAACAACTTCCAAGCCCGTGGTCACCGTGATGTTCGCGGAGCTAATGGTCACGTTCGGCGTCACATTCACCGTCAGGTGAGTGGCGCTGATCACATTCACTTGGTTCACCACCACATCGCTGGTTCCAAATCCCACTGTCGTTACGCCTGACGCGAAGTCGGTATTGATGCCTTTCACGTCCAGCGTCAATGCGCTGCCGGCCGGAATCACGTTCGGCGTCACGATCAAGCTTGGGTTGGCCGCCACAGACGCCGCGCCAGGGGTATAGGTGTAAGTGGGAGCGGTCGGATTCAGAAGCAGCGAACTTTGCCCGTCGGT
>JBEKLB010000021.1:0-30245 GCA_050010415.1 Bryobacteraceae bacterium
TCGAGATCTTCGAACATTTGAGCCTTGGATCGCCCGGCCAACACCAGCTCGGTTTTCTTGATCGTTAAGGGCAGGTAGGATCGCGCTGCCGCGGGATTAAAACAGATCGGAGAACGTATCTTGGGATTCCAAAAGTCGGGATCGTCGTTTCCGGCGGTCCAGGATCGTTGCACCATGCACACGAAGCCATTCTTGCCTTTGACCGCGGTTTCGTAGGCATGCCGTCCCAGGACCATAACCTCGGCATCCTGAGTGATCGATGCTGGGGCAGCACTCCGCGCGAGCGCTATCTCGGCATCCCGCGCCATCAGGTATTGGCCCAGCGGGGCCATGCTCGGATACGGTGTCTTGGTGTCCTGTGCTTGCGCCATCCACATCGCACTGAGCAGAATCACTAACGTGAAATGTGTCACTCCAAACTTCGGCCTCATTGCTTCCTCCTCATGATTGATAGTACGGTTGATAGTACGTTGATATCAATATAATGGCTGTTGCGCGGTTCCGTCTACCGTTCCACCGGATGTCCGTTAGCGAACACCAAATGCCGCTAGCGGGCAGTCCCCAGGTACGCAAGGCTTCCAGCATGAATGCCTGCGGATGGCCGGCGGATGGAACGCCACGTGCCCTTTAATCTCGCCTGATGCTGTCCACGCTGCTCCAAGACACTGGCTTCGCACTCCGCCAGATGCGCAAGAGTCCGGGGCGAACCATGGTCGCCATCGCCGTCCTCGCGCTCGGTCTCGGCGCTAACGCGGCCATCTTCAGCGTAGTGAACGCATTGCTGCTCCAACCGCTGCCCTATCCCGATCCCGACCGGCTGGTTCAGCTCTTCGAGCGCGACGTCATTGGCGACGAGCCTTATAATTCCGTCGCGCCCGCAAATTATCTTGACTGGCGCCGCGATGCCCGCCAGTTCGAACAGATTGCCGCAGTCGGCGACGAGCAGTTCAACCTGGCCAGCAGTTCGGGCGATTCCACACCGGAGCGCATCGACGCTTCGTTGATATCGGATAACCTGCTGACCACTCTTGGCGTCCGGCCCATGCTTGGCCGCAATTTCCGCCGCGATGAGGACCGGCACGGTGCGCCCCGCGTGGCTCTGATCAGTTACGGACTTTGGCAACGTCGATTCGCCGGCTCGCCCGACGTTCTGGGACGCCAGATCCGGCTGGATAGTGAGGACTACCAGGTCGTCGGCATTCTTCCGCGCTGGTTCATGTATCCCAGCCGCACGGTGCAGGTTTGGGTGCCGCTCGAACAGCGCATTACGCCGGAACAAATGGGGCGCCACGACAACCATTATCTGGACGTGATCGGCCGGCTGCGCCCGCAAGTGACCGTAGAACAGGGACGCGCGGAAATCGACGGCATTGTCAAGCAATTTAAGCACGCCCATCCGGAAGAAGTGATGGGGAAGGGCGGCAATGTTGTTTCCCTCGGCGAGATGACGGTCCGCGATATCCGGACGTCGCTGCTGGTTTTATTTGGCGCCGTGGTCTGCGTTCTGATCATCGCTTGCGTCAATGTCGCCAACCTGCTCCTGGCGCAGTCATTGGGACGCCAGCGTGAAGTTGCTATTCGCGCCGCGGTAGGCGCCAGCCGTGCTCGGATCGTCGGTCAATTGCTCACCGAAAGCATCCTGATGTCCGTTCTGGGCGGCATGCTGGGTCTCGGCGTGGCGGCATTTTCCACTGGGTTTCTGGCCGCCAAAGCGCCCGACGCCGCGTACCTGCCGCAGGTGGACAAAATTGGAGTGGATTACCGGGTGTTCCTGTTTACTTTCGGCGTCGCGTTGCTCACTGGCATTGCCGCCGGGCTTTTCCCGGCCGCACAAGCTTCGCGCTTCGATCTGGTGAGCAACCTCAAGGATTCCGGCCGCGCTTCCACCCCCGGCCGTTCGCACGCTCGCTTCCGCGACGTTCTGGTTTCAGCCGAGGTTGCGCTGTCGTTGATGGTGCTGGTTGCCGCCGGGCTGCTGCTGCGCAGCTTTCAACAGTTGAAGGATGTTCACATCGGGGCGCGAACCGACCATACTCTCACCGTCGGCGTCTATCCCGCCGAAGCCGCATATCCCAAGAATTCGGACGTCTCGGCGTTCTTAAAGAAGCTGGAGCGGTCGGCCGCCGCAGTGCCAGGAGTGGAGTCGGCCGGTTTGACCACTTGTCCGCCCGCCGGCGGCCATTGCAGCGATTGGGTCTTCAAGATCGAAGGCCGCAGCATGCCTCCCGGTGCGCTCATGGACGCTCTTTACCGCTCCGTCGACCCTGGGTTTTTCCAGGCCGCCGGCATTCCGGTGCTGCGTGGCCGCACGTTCACCGAACAGGACGGGCAGGGCTTCGACCAGGATCATCCGCGGCCCGGCCAAGTCATCATTAGCGAGTCGCTCAGGAAGCAATACTTCCCGAATGAGGACCCGATCGGAAAGAACATCCTGCTGGGCGTGCCACCCTCCAAGCTCCAGGTGATTGGAATCGTAGGCGACGTTCTGGAACAGCCGGACGCCCAAATCCAGCCGACCGTGTATGTGCCGATCCTGGATGGCGAGAGGCGCGGCGTTTACCTGGTGTTGCGCACCGCACTTGAACCGCACAGCGTGGTGCCGTCCATCCGCAGATCGATCGCGCTTCTGGACCGGGACATGCCGCTCTTCCGCGTGCGAACCACGGCTGAGATCATCGACAGCACCATCGAGCGGCGCGAATTCAGCATCCTGCTGCTCAGCCTGTTCGCCGGGCTGGCCCTGGTGCTGGCAGCGGTTGGCCTTTATGGCGTGCTCTCCTACACTGTGTCGCAACGAACCGCGGAGATGGGGATCCGGGTGGCGCTGGGCGCGAGCGTAACCGACGTTCGCCGCCTGATCCTGGTGCAGGGGATGAAGCCCGCGTTGGCCGGCATCGCCGTGGGTGTGATCGGCGCGCTTTTCGCCACGCGACTGCTGCGCAGCATGCTTTTCCAGGTGAGTGCGATGGACGCATCCACGTTCGCCGCCGTGGCGATGGTCTTGATGGCGGTAGCTGCGCTCGCGTGCTGGCTGCCCGCGGTCCGCGCCACGCGCATTGACCCAACCCTTGCTCTTCGGCGTGAATAGCGCCGTCTTCATGGGAGAAATTTCGCCGCCGGCAGCCACATGATGAATTAGCCTTGTGGCCTATCACCGAATAGTTTCTCAAGCGCTTCTGCTCGCGGCTGTGCAGATGCTCGAAGCGCAGACCATTTTCAATCCGGCTCCTTCACGAATTGTTGGACAAGCCGTCTTGCAGCAGCAGGGAGTGCTGACGGCCATCGCGCCCAACCTGGTTGAGGGCAGGGAATTCAATAATCCGCAAGCCGTCGCTCTGGACACATCGGTGACGCCGCCCATTCTCTACGTAGCGGACTTGGGCAATAACCGCGTGCTCGCGTGGAAGAACGCGTCGGGCTTTCCTAGCGGTGCATACGCGGACCTGGTGATCGGCCAGCGCGACCTGATGTCCACCGCGCCGGAGGGGCCCGCCGGCGATTTGAGCACTGGTCTTACCAGCCCAGTGGGACTGGCGGTGGATGCGCACGGCAGCCTGTATGTCGTCGACGCCGGCAACAATCGCGTGCTGCGATATCCTGCGCCGTTCACGCAGTCGAGCGATCTGCTGTCGGTGGATATGATCCTTGGCCAGCCGGATCTCAACAGCAACTCACCCAATGGCGGCCAAAACGCGCCGACGGCCAACACGCTGGCGCTCGAGAACTACAGCGGGGTGTTTCGCGCGGGACTGGCGCTCGATGCGCTGGGAAATTTGTGGGTGTCGGACCCGGGCAACAATCGCGTGCTGCGATTTCCGGCGGCCGAGCTGACACCCGGTTCGCCGAATCAACCGTCCGCCGATCTGGTGCTGGGGCAGAGCGATTTCTCCTCTACTTCCTTGCCCGCGAATTCGACGCGCAGAGGGAAGAATTATCTATCGCAACCCGCGGGGTTGGCGTTCGATCTGGAGGGCCGCCTGTTTATCGCGGATAATGCAAACCGCGTGGTGGTCTATGCGCCGCCGTTTGGGATTGGGCAGGCCAGTGCGCGCGTCATGGGCGTGGTCACCACACCCAACGCTCCGCTGGTGAGCGAGAGCACGCTCGGCACTTTCAGCGCTGGCCGCGCGGTGCCGCCCCAAGCCATCTTTTTTATCGGCGATGATCCCTACGTGGTGGATACCGGCAACGCCCGGATCCTAGGCTACAGCCCGTTCGCGCAATGGCCGGCCGAGAGCACCGCGTTTTCGCCGCCCGCGCAGACGGTTTTTGGACAGCCGAATTTTCAAGGCGCGCAGTCCAATCAAGGGCTGGCGCAACCAAGCGCGGGGACGTTCGCCGGGCCGCAACCTAATGCGTTCGTGGCGGGGCCGGTGGACGCCGTCTTCGATGGCATGGGAACCCTCTATGTGGCGGATTCGGGAAATAACCGGGTGCTCGCGTTTCCGCAACAACAGATCGGGACGTTCACCGGCGCCACGCGCCTGCTCGGACAGCCCGGCTTTGCACACAACTCGCTCAACTGGATTGACGGCCGCGAAGTGGGCTTCGGGGGCAACACGGGCTCTTGCAGCCTGAACGGCGCGTTGCTGTTTCTGCTGGGCGGAAGCGCGGTGATCGATGGTCGATCCACGCCGCCGCATCTGTATATCGCCGATGCGCTCAACAACCGCGTGCTGGGCTACAAGGATTATCGGCAGGTGCATGCCGATGTCAGCGCCGATCTGGTGATCGGCCAGCCGGATCTCAACACGGCGCTCGTGAACTACCCAAGCAACAGCCCGACACAAACCAACGCGCAGGGGCTATGGTCCCCGGAGGGATTGGCGTTGGACGCGAAAGGCAACCTCTACGTGGCCGATACGTGCAACGCGCGCGTGGTGCGTTTTCCGGCGCCCTTCGAACAACCTGCCGCCACATTGCCGCAAACCGGGTTACCGCAGGCTGATCTGGTTCTGGGGCAGACCAGCCTGACGGGGGAGCCCATCAAAGACGTGAGCGCGCAAACCATGAAAAGCGCTTATGGGATCGCATTTACATCCGCCGGCGACTTGGTGGTTTCCGATCCCGTGGCGAGCCGTGTTCTCTATTTCCAGAAGGAGGGAAGCGGTGATTTTCAATCCGGCGAATCCGCAGCCAATGTGTTCGGCCAGCCGGATTTTAATTCCTCTCTCCCGAGCGTGCTCTCGGGCCCTCATCTGATCGCGCTCGATGCAAACGATCAACTCTACGTAGCCGATACGGGAAACAATCGCATTGCGGTTCTGCCCAGCGTTTCAACGGCCGGCGACAATCCCGCGGTGCTGTTTTCGATTACCAGTCTGAGCAATCCCTATGGCGTGTTCGTCGATGCGGGGAGCGGCTCCATCTGGGTGACCAACACGGGCGGAAATCAGGTGCTCGAATATGCGAGCGGTGCGGCCGTGATCGAAAATGCGGCGCCGAGTGCCACCCTGAACGCTTTCGGACCGGTCTCGATTGCGACGGACCCGTTCGGCAATCCGGTGATCGCGGAAGGCGGCTCGAATCGTGTGGGGTTTTATTACCCGGCCATCGACTACACCACGACCGCCGGCGGTGTGCCGGGACAGCTTTCGGGGAACGCGGCCAACTTCTTCGGCCGCTTCGCTCCCGGGATGCTGGCGACCATCTTCTCGTTCCCGTCGGCGCCTTTTGGCGGCGAGACAGCGTCGTCCACCTCAGACCCGGCACCTATATCTTTGGGCGACGTGCGAGTCTCGGTGGGTGGAACAGCCGCGCCCTTGCAGCTGGTTTCACCCGGCCAGATCAACTTCCAGGTTCCGGGCGCGACGCCGGTGGGCGGGCTGGAAGAGATCCAGGTGGCGCGCGTCTCGACCGGACAGGTGCTGGCCAGCTGGTTGTTCCAGATGGATGCCGAGTCGCCCGGCCTGTTCACGGTGGATGGCAGTGGCTCCGGTCAGGTTGCTGCGGTGAATCAGGATGGTTCGTTGAATAATGGCGCCAATCCGGCCCAGGCGGGCAGCGTAGTCACACTCTTCGCCACCGGCCAAGGCGTTCTCGACGGAATGCCGGCGGATGGCGTGGGCGCCCAGGGTCTGGTGGCGACCAGCGAAACTCCGCAGGTTTTCATCAATTCGGGCTTCGTTCCGGCCGGCGACGTCCTGTATTCGGGGCTGGCGCCGGGTTTCGCAGGGTTGTGGCAGATCAATGTGAAAGTCCCGTCGGACGCGCCGCCGGGGAATGTCGTCGTTTTCATTATTTATGGAGGCGTGAACAGTATCCTGGACCCGAACGGGATCCGGAGGGCAACAACGATAGCGACGACGCCGTAGGGGAGACGGGGAATACGGGGAATACGGGGAATACGGGGAATACGGGGAATACGGGGAATGGGAATACCTTGTATTCCTTGTATCCCTAGTATTCCCTTTTTCGGCCCGCATTCCTTCCGTCTAAAGGCAGGGGGCGCGCGTGCCGATGTCTGAAACAGGCGGTATCGCGTTGAAAACGGATGAACTTGGGGAAGTACAGGGCCAATTTCTCGCTAGTCTGAATCACGAGATTCGCACCCCGCTGAGCGGAATTCTCGGGATGACGGATCTGCTGCTCGAAACGCCGCTTACGGAAGATCAGCGCGAATACGTGGGCGCAACTCGCGTTTGCGCTGAAAACCTGCTCGAAATTCTGAATGTCACGCTCGAATATTCCGCGCTCTCCGCCAATCGAGTATTGCTTGAGGAGACCGAGTTCTCGCTGCGCGACACGCTGCACGGCGTCCTGGGTGAATTTGCGGCTAAGGCGGAAGCCAAGGGGCTGCGTCTGGTCCGCTCGCTGGACGGCAGTTTGCCGGAGATGGTGGTGGGTGACCCGCAGCGACTGCGCCAAATCCTCTGGCATCTGGTAGCGAACGGTGTAAAATTCACACGGGAAGGCCAAGTGGAAGTGGCTGCTTCGGCCGTGGCTGGTCTGGATCGGCTGGTGAAGTTGACGCTACGGGTGCACGACACCGGCATTGGAATCGCACCCGATCAACTTGCGGCCATCTTTGAGAGTTTTCGACAACTGGAAACGGGACTATCGAGGAATCATGGCGGGCTGGGACTGGGCCTGGCAGTGGCGCAAAAACTGATTGCGTTGCTGGACGGTTCCATTACCGTCGACAGTGAATTAGGGAAGGGTAGCGTGTTCAGTGTCACCCTGCCTTTCAGACTGCCGACGGAAACTAGCGCAGGGCAGGTGGTGGTGGAGAAGACTCGGGGACGGGTCTTGGTGGTGGACGATAATTCGATCGCGCAGACCATTGCGGCGCATGCCTTGCGGCGGCAATCCTTCGAAGTGGAATGCGCGGGCACTGGCAGGCTGGCTTTTCAAGCGGCTTCCAAGACGCGATTCGACGTAATTCTGATGGATCTGCAGATGCCTGGGTGGGACGGCTTTGAAACGGTGGAACAGATTCGCCAGTTGCCGGGCTATCGGGACACGCCCGTTATCGCGGTGACAGCCAATTGCTCGGATGATTATCGGGCCCGCACCATCCGCTGCGGGATGCAGGATTTTCTAGCCAAGCCGGTCCGCACGCGAGATCTGGTGCAGGCCGTGGAAAAGCAGTTACTGCCAGAGCTTGCGCCCGCGGCGGATTAGCCGGCGCTTAACTCTTCATCGATTCCTTGAAGTTGCGAATTCCTTCGCCCAAACCTTTGGCAAGTTCCGGGATCTTGTTGCCACCAAACAAAAGAACGGCCACTACTAGGATCACCAGCAACTCCGGCATTCCGATACTTTCCAGCATTTTGCGCTCTTCCTCTCTAAGCTATCTTACTCTCTGGGTTACTCTCTAAGGACGGCCTCCGAGTCCAAGCGGGTTACAATGAGGTTTGTTCCGGCGCGGCGACGACAACGTTTTACGAGCGGAATCGCTCCATTCTTTGCCATGGCTCCAACATGGGTTCGGCACCCGGCTCAGTGCCGGGTGGCCTGGAAATTGTGTCATAGCGGCCGCTAAACAAGTTCACTCCGACGGCGTCTTGGTAGTGGAATCCGCCGGGCCGCAGGGCGAAGGAGACGCGCTGACCTCGAACCGGCCCGGTATCGGACTAACCATCCGGACCGCCGATTGTCTTCCGATACTGATAGCCGATCCACAAAATCGGGCGGTGGCTGCGGTTCACGCCGGATGGCGTGGCGTAGTTTCCGAGGTGGCGTGTAAAGCCATCCACGTCATGTGTCAACAGTTCGGCAGCAAACCAGAGGATCTTGTCGTTGCGATCGGTCCCGGGATTGGCGCGTGCTGTTTCGAAGTGGGACCCGAGGTGGCCATTCAGTTCCAATTAACCGGACGATCGAAAGTCGATTTAGTTGAGACGACGTGTCGGCAGCTGCGACGAATTGGCGTCAACGATAGACAGATTAGCGCCAGCGGGCTTTGCACTTATTGCAACGCTGAACTTTTTGAATCGTATCGAAGGGATAAAACGGGGGCGGGCAGGATGGTTGCGGCGATTGGAATATTGAAAGACGGAGTGTTAGAAGATTAACTTTGATAGGGGGCGATTGACGCCCCCTTCTGATGGTTTCGCATGCCTGGGTTAGGCGGCATGAACAAGAATGTCGTCGAGCGAATCGGAACCTTCTTCCTGATTCCGGTCAGCGATTTCCTGGCACTGGATACAGTAAGCGGCCCACGGTACGGCGTGCAAACGCTTGATGCTAATGTCCTCTTCGCAGTGCAAACACACGCCGAAGGTGCCTTCGTCGATGCGGTGCAACGCCGCGCGAACATTACGCAAAAGGTTAGATTCCCGATCCAAATTGCGAATCGCCAACTCACGCTCCGCGGCGTTCTGAACTTCATCCAGCGCGTCCGGGCTCTTCTCGATCGCAATACCTTCACGGTTCCGTAATACCTGTGCCAACTCAGCCTGTTTAGTTTCCAGGACTTCTTTAAATTTGTTTAGCTCGGTCTTCGTCATTGGGTTAACTCTCCTTCTTCTTATTAGTTACTTCACTTTCACTAGCTGCATTCAACAGGTTTAGACGCGGGAGCCTCTCGAAAGGTTCAAGCTGTTACAGCAAATTACTGAACTAGGGTGAACACCAAAGCTTAACGGACTTATTAAGCCGCAGTCAGCCAGATGGCAGCGCCCATCGGCCGGAGAGGTTCGCAGCAGTTTAACTCCCAAGATCATACCACATCCCCTCAGCAATTCAAGTGCCAGGCCAAAATTTTGCAATTTCGGTACATTCCGGTCCTGCGTACCAGGCCCAACTTGTTGTTCCAACCCCAACATTTGCGTCTTATCGACCTCGCACGGCAAAACATTTATGCTTCGACCGCAGAAAGACGTTAACGGCCAGCTTTGGGTAACCAACTGATGTATACTGATTACCTTCTGGCCCAGTAATTCTTCCCCGGCCTGCGGGAAATCACTTCCCCGGGGGGCCGTGGCTCAGTACCGTGACTGCGCGACCCAACTTCCAGCGATTTAGGTGGGCTGCCGCGATTCTTCCTCTCCTGTTTTTTTGCCTAGGGCTAGTCTTCCTTCCACGCGTGGGAATACAAGATGACGAAGTCTTCTTTGCGACATCCATCTTTCACCTGCCCGGCAGCGCGATCTTCGAGGCCCACATTTTCCACAGCCAGATACCTTTGATGCGGCTGTCGTATCTGGGGGCTCTAAAAACTTGGATCTACTTTCCGATTCTGCTCCGCATCCGGCCTTCTTATCTGACGATTCGTTTACCCATGCTTCTGGCAGGCACAATGACCATCTGGCTGTTCATGTGGTTCCTGGAGAAGGCTCACGGCCGCACAGTGGCTTGGGTGGGAGGGGTGCTGCTGGCCACCGATACGATATATCTGCTGACCACATGTTTCGACTGGGGGCCGGTGGCATTGCAACACTTGCTGGCTCTGGCGGGCATGGCTATGGTGCTCAAGTTTACATCCACCGGCCAGCGCTCTACGCTGTTCTGGGCCTTCTTCTGGTTCGGCCTGACGCTCTGGGACAAGGCGCTGTTCCTCTGGTTCTTCAGCGGCCTGGTGGTGGCCACCATCGCGATTTTTCCGCGCGAGCTGTGGGCGCGCTCGAATCGCAAGAATCTGGGATTGGCTGCCGCTGGATTGCTGCTCGGCGCGCTGCCGTTGGTGGCCTACAACCTGGCTTCCAACTTCAACACCTTCCGCTCTAACTCCCGATTCCTGCTGTCCCAGTTTCCATCCCGGCTGCAGGCACTGCGAATCACATTGGATGGCCAGATTCTGTTCGACTATATGGTTCATGCACCCTGGGTTTCCGGCACGCCCCTTCAACCAAGGACGGCGCTGGAACGTGTTTCCGCCGAAGTGCACGAGCTGTCCGGAGGACGCGATCACTATCACAATGAGCTGGTGCCTGCGCTGTGGGTGGCGCTGGCGCTTCTGCCGCTGCTTTTCTTGAATCGGGAGCAGACACGCGCGCGTAGGACTATGTTGTTCTGCCTGGTGGTCTTCGCGGTGGCGTGGCTGCAGATGGCGCTCACCGAGAACGCTGGTTCGAGCGCTCATCACGTGGTGCTGCTTTGGCCGTTGCCGCAATGGTTCCTGGCGCTAGCGATGGTGGAAGCGGCGGCGTGGCGCCCCTTAGAGTGGAAGCACGCCGGGACTGTGCTGCTCGCGACCGTGGTGGTCTTCCTGGCTGGGGCGAATCTGCTGGTGACCAACGAATACTTCTATCAGCTGGCGGCCTACGGCCCGATCGGGAGTTGGAGCGACGCTATATTTCGACTCTCCGACGAAGCTCGCAACATCCAAGCCGAGCATCTGGTGGTGGATGATTGGGGAATCCTGAATCCGCTCGTCGCGCTCAACCGCAACCGGCTGCCGATGTTCTTTGCCGACCTGTCCTTCCTCGCGCCGGGATATCCCAAGTCCGACTACGGCTGGTTTATCGACCGTTTATCGGAAGACGTTTGGATCGGCCATACGCCGCAATTTCAGCAATTGGCCGGCGAAAACGAAAGAATCGTTCAGGTGGCGCGCGAGGCGGGCTATGAAAAACAGTTGATCAGAACAGTTCCGGACCGGCACGGACAGCCCGCGTTCGAGATCTTCCACTTCGTGCAAATCAAGCCGCAGGCGCCGGAAAACGGACGTTAGTTGATCCGCGACGTTAGTTGATCCGCGACGTTAGTTAATCCGCAAAGACGCTTTGTTCCCTTGGCCACGGGCGTGAGAAGGCGCGGTGTTCAGCAATTGCTCCAACGCTTGTTCCGGGATGGCGAGCGTGATGCTGGTGGTATTGCCAGTGGCGCTGGCTTGCAGCGTATCCAGTAAGGTTGCAGCGGGATTGTTCTGCTTGTTCATTTGCACCAGGCCTGCGAAGAACTTCACCACGTCGACCAGCGCCTGGGCGTCTTTGTCGGAGCGCGTCACGGCCTCCGCCGAGATGGTGACCGTATCGCCGAAAAGGATGCCTCCGCTGCATTGATTGATGGCCGCGAACAGGTTGCCTTGCAGTGCACCGCTCAGATTGGAATCCGGAATCGCGCCGGCGAAATTCGAGAGCGGCACCAGCGTGACGAACCAGAAATCGTTGTTCGCACTGACTTGCTGAACGTCGGTGAACACCGCGCTAACGGTGGGCGCGTTGCTCTGCTTGCGGTCGATGGCGGCTTTCACCGACGTGATGTCGCCGGCCAGGCCCACGGTGGGGCTAAGGAAACCGAACGCGGTAGCCAATTGGGAGCTGGAGGCTGCTGCGTGGGTCACCAGGTTCACGCCCTGATAGACCACGGGAACGCCGCCGTTGGCTTGCGCGGCGGCCGTAATTTTAGAAACGTTGAACGTGCCGTCGGCCAGCACCAGCCACTGGCTGTCCGGAGTATTGGCTTTCCAATTCGAGGCAATCACGATCTCGCTCACGTCTTTGGTGGGGTCAAAGCCGGTTTGGGAAATGAATTGTTGGAGCTTGTTGTCATTCACCGACAGATGCGAGAGGACGTACTGGCCAAAGAGCGAACCCTTGGCTTGGGTGACTTCGAGCCCGGCAACCACTTGGGAATCGGGCAGGATCATTTGCAGGAGGGCCGGATCGGCGGCGAAGGCGCCCAGGGGGAGAGCTAACATTACGGCAAGGCGGCTGAACTTTATCATGAAAACCTCTCTGCTGACATTACGAGGGTAGCATGGGGGAAGTTCGCAGATATCGTTGGGTGGTGCGCTGCGCGCGGTACCCAATGGGGTTGGGGATTGGGGGTTGGCTTCCAGGCACGCTCTCGCTCGCTACGGGTCTACGGCTTAGTGGCAGGCCTCTGCCGGGTGATCCAATTCATCGTTGGTTCTGCCTCGGTGGTCGAACTGGAGGACGTCGCCGCTGCGGAGTACAATTTGCCCCTCGCGGCTTGCGAGATAGTCGATCTGAAATCCCGAAGCAACAGGCCTTCCGTCGACCGTTCGGGGGCAGTACCGCTCGGTCCCCGTGGAGTCTCCCTTCGGATACCATTTCATGCAGTCAATAGTCATTGAGGCTGAATCGAGGCCGCATGAGAACCAAACAAAGATCGGCCGGTAATCTCCGACTTGTGCGCCGGCGAGAGCAAACGCGTCTGCCGGAACATCTCGGGGACGCTGTTGCTTACTTGCAAGGGCCAGTTTTGGCCTGTGTACTTCAACAAGGCAGCGAGTATCGCGAAACTGCTCGAAATTACTTCCGCGCCTTATCCGGATCGCTCGAGGGCCGTCCTTGCTGATCCAGATTGAACTCTCATCGAAGCGAGCTGTGATTTGTTTTCCGACGAGATCCCGTCCGCTTGTGATGCTGTTTTCGCCGAACCAAAGGACCCCTGCTCGCTCTCCGACCAGGATCTGGCCATCCGCCTCAACACAGTATGCCGTGGTCGGGTGGTTCAAGGGGCCGCAATAATAGTCGCACGGTTCATACTCGACGGATTCCAATAGTTTGGCAGGCGCGATTTTAGTCGCGGGCCCGCTCGTGCCTGAAACCACAGCAGAGAACGTCAGCAAGAGAATCTTCACGCAGGCATAGCTTCTCGAACGGGTTGGACACGGAGCGAAGTTTGGGTTGGCTGATCCACTCACGTGTCGTTTTCCAGAGCCCGCTAGACCGGGACTTGTTCGGTGATCTGGATGCCGTAGGCGTCCAGGCCGACGATCTTGCGGGGATGGTTGGTGAGCAGGCGGATGGTGTGCAGGCCGAGATCGGAGAGAATTTGCGCGCCGAGGCCGCTTTCATGCTGGGATTGCTGCTGGCCGTCGGGCGTGCCATAGGCCACGTGGTTGCGGAATCCTGGACCGGTTTGGTGCAGGTAGACCAGAACGCCGGCGCCCTCTTCGGTGATGCGCTCGAGTGACCGGCGAATCAGCAGATGGCATTCGCAATCCGTCGATCCGAAGACATCCCCATAGATGCAATGGGAGTGCATGCGAACCAGCACGTCGGTCTTGCCTGCGATCTCGCCGTGCACCAGCGCGAGATGCCGCTCCGGCACGATGGTGCTCGAATAAACGACGGTTTTGAAATCGCCGAACTCGGTGTGCAGGCAGTTTTCCGATTGGCGTTTGATGAAGCGCTCGGTTTGCAGGCGGTAGCGGATGAGGTCGGCCACCGAAATCATGCGGACCTTATGCAGCTTGCAAAACTCGGCCAGTTGCGGAACGCGCGCCATGCTGCCGTCGTCGTTCATGATTTCGCAGATCACGCCGCCCTGCCGCAAGCCAGCCAGGCGAGCCAGATCGACGGCTGCTTCGGTTTGGCCGGCGCGGACCAGGACACCGCCTTCGCGAGCCCGTAGCGGGAAGACATGGCCGGGACGAACCAGATCGCCCGGTTTGCTCGACGGGTCGATGGCGACGCGGATGGTATGAGCTCGGTCGGCCGCGGAGATTCCGGTGGTGACGCCTTCCGCCGCTTCGACGGATTCGGTAAACGCGGTTCCGAAGCGCGAGTTGTTGCGCGATGACATGGGCGGCAGTTGCAGCGCGTCGCAGATTTCGGGACTGAGCGAGAGGCAGATCAGGCCGCGGGCGTGCCGCGCCATGAAGTTAATGACGTCGGGAGTGACTTTTTCGGCGGCTATGGTGACGTCGCCTTCGTTTTCGCGATCTTCATCGTCGACGATGACGAGCATCCGGCCGGCCCGGAAGTCTTCGATGGCTTCGGGGATGGAAGCAAAGGGCATGGTTGAACTACCAGGATAGCGCGGGCGGCTCGCGCCGCTCGCCGCTGGGACTGGGGATTGGGGGCTGGACTAGAGGCCGAGCTTGGCGTCCAGGTCGGCAGTGACGCGGGGCAGGGTTTCCGGATTGGTCAAAACATTGCGAATGCCGTAGCTGGCGTAGTTGTCGTAAAGCGCGTCGGCGGCGGCCAGCGCCAGGCTATAGGCGGCCAGCGCGTTTTGCGTGCTCATGCGGGACCAGTTCTGCTGCAAGTTCTCGAGCTTCGGGATGGCGTGGGCTTGGGCCAGTTGGCGAAGTTGTTCGCGGACGTTGGCGGGCAACCGATCGCCCGAGAGTTTTTGCGCCAGGCCCTCCTGCAGCCAGGCCGGCCAGGGCCTCGCGCCGGATGGAATGCTGGTCAGGCAGGCATGCACCAGCTCGTGCGCCAGCGCGCGCTGCATGGCCGGGCCAACCTGGGAACCATCCGTCCAGGCGATGTGAATGCGTCCGTCATACTGCCCGCCGCTCCATTCCGCGGCGCCGGTGCTGCGCAGGTACGCCTCACGGCTTTGCACAATGGCAACGATGCGCTCATCGGAAGTGCATCCCAACTGCGCGGCGATGTTGGAATAGTCATCATCCAGAACTGCCAGGATGGCGCGCGCGGTGTCCGGGGGAAGGGCCTGGCCCTCGTAGCGCAGCGCTACGTGAATGCCGAAGAGCTTGTCGCCGCTATGGTCGGCATCGGCTTCGCGCTTCACGCGTTCGTAAATGGCCGCCAGAGGATCGTTGGGAGCGATATCCAGCGCCTGTTTCCAGTAATCCAAAGCCTGGCGCAATTGGTCGGCACGGTAAGCGGCGAACCCGGCGAGCACCAGAACGTTGGGATCGCGCGGGTGCCTGGCGAGCGCGTTTTGCGTTTGCTCCAGCGCCTGCGCGGGCTGGTTGGCTTCGAGCAGCTGCTGGGCGCGGTCTAGCGCGGGATCGCCCGTCTTGGCCACAGCTTTCCTGGTTTCGGCGACTACCGGGTTGAGCGCGCGCAACACATCCACCGAAGCGGCCGAGGCCCGCTCTTGCTCATAGCGCTCCAATCCGGTGAGCGCGGTGGCGGGAACGTAGCCCAAGACATCTTTCCCGTCGATGGTCGCGGCCACTTTGAAGCAATCCGAGCCGTCCGAAAGGCGGAAGCGCACTTCCACTGGTGTACCGCCAGGCAGACTGGCCACGACGGTGGCGTCCGAATCGCAGCCGGAACGCAAGGGAGTTTGATCCGTACGGACCGCCATCGCCGCGACAAAGAAGACTAGAGGCAACGCCACGCTACCTCGATGTTACGGTTCTTCAGTCGCGGAGTCGCTCGGGGGAAAACCTCAGACGGCGCCGGCGTATTACGACCACGATTGCCAGGAAACCCAAGGCGAGAAGCCAGCTATAGTGCGGTTCCGGAACAATAGCCACCGGCGGCGGTACCTGGGGAGTGCCCGGAGACGATGGCGAGGAGGGTCCGTTCCCGGGATGGCGGTGGATGGGCGGGATGATCGGAATCAGAGGAAACCAGATCCCTCCCGGTTTGCTGCCGACCGGTGGAGCGACGGAACTTGGGATCACCGGCACAGTGGGGGTGAGTTCGCCGGGCGGGATGGGCAGCACCAGCGGAGATACTGGAAGCACCGGGAAAGTATATACGGTGACCGGCATTTCTACCGGCGCATCCAACAGTGCTTCGGTCGGCTCATGTGGCCGGATGGGCGCCATGGGGAGCGCGGAATAGCAGTTCAGGCAGCGTCCGCGTACGATGTGCGTTCCGTCGGTGAATACGGTTTCTCCGGCGTGGAGTGTAATCTTCTTGGCGGTCCAATAGATCTTTTCACCCCAGCGGTAGGAAACGTACCCCGTCAAATTCGTCGTCAATTTGATCTGCTTCAATTGGGCAACATTCACGTTTGCGTAGTGACTCTTGATGGCAGGGTCGTCCATGGCCCACCTGGCTTCGTGCAGGGTTTCGGCGCCACCGGGAACGATGGAGTAGGGGTAAACCTTGCGTTTCACCTGTCCTTCGACCATGGTGGTCCGAAAAACGGCCGGAGTACGGTGAGGCTGAGGGCTCACTAAGATGGCTGGATGACGCCAAGAGGGGGTGGGCAGGGAGATAACGGCCGGGATTAGCAAACCTACAGCCACGCTCAGCAGCCCGGCCAAAAGTCCGGCGGACTGCCCCAAGCCAATGTGCAGCCGAGGTGCGGAATCCTTCCGCGCCTCCCGTCTGCAAGCCTGACACACTACGCCACGATGGGCGATTTGCCGTTCACAAACCCAACACAACATTGCTACGTACGTGCTAATCATCTTACATGAAATCTCTTATTCCCGTAGTACCCGAGTACCATGGGTTCCGCCAGCGGGCTGAAGGCTATGGAACCAATGGTACTTAGCTGAGCCGGGGAGCCTGAAGCCGGAGTTCGAAACGGCGGAAGGCCTTAACTGGTGCGGATGGCTACTACGCGAAGGCGGCGATAATCTACTGTCCAAATGCCGTCGGAATACAGCGCCGGACGAAGCAGTTCTTCCAACACGCGGACCATGCCATCGCCCTGTTCCGATGAGAGCTTGCCCAGGTAGGTTTGTCCGAACATGCGCAGCCACTGGTCCAGGCCGTTTTCACCTTCGAGCGGCGTGGGACGGTCGAACAGGCTGGCATTGCGCACTTCGAAGCCGTGGCGCTCCAGAACGGCCGAGTATTCGCCGATGCTGGGGTAATACCAAGGCGATTGGGCATCGGCAGCGGGGCCGAGCACAGCGCGCAGAGCAGCTTGTACCCTCGCGATGTTGCCCTTGCCGCCGAACTCGGCCACGAAGCGTCCACCGGGGCGGAGCGCGCGGGCGATGGACGCGGCGGCTCCATCGGCGTTCTTGACCCAGTGCAGAACGGCGTTAGAGAAAACGGCGTCGAATGGTTCAGAAAAATCGAAGGCAGATGCGTCGCCTGAGACGAACGTCAGGCCGGGGAAATTCTTGCGAGCGTCGGCGAGCATATCGGCGGAGTAATCGAGTCCGGTGACCCGCGCTCCGCTGCGCGCGATTTTGGCGGTAAGTTGTCCGGTGCCGCAGCCGAGATCGAGAATTCGCTCGCCGGGCTGGGCCGCGAGAAGCTCCAAAAGATCCGCTCCGTAGCGCCAGACGAAGGAATGTTTGTCTTGATAACGAGCGGCGTCCCAGGCGCCCGACGCCAGGGAACCGCTCAAGCTTTTTTCCCGCGAGCGGCAACCTTCTTGGCGGCCTTGGCGGGCGGCTCAGACTCGGCGGGCGGATCGTCCGCTTCCATGGCCGTGCCGGGCGGAGCTGCCGCGGCGAGAACCTCTTTGAACAGCTCGGCTTTCTTCAAGTCCTTCTTGGACGGCGGAGCCTGCTCGTGGCGATAGTCGTGATCGTGATAGCAGGTGCGGCAGCGCACTTTGGCGGGCTCTGCGCTCACTAGCGAAACGATGGCGTGGTTGGTTACCCGACGACACTTGATGCAGTGATCGTCAATGATGTCGCCTAAACGAAAATCCGGCATAGAAAACGCACGATCATCGCTGAGTATATCAGAACAGGAACGCGATCACTCCGATGAACGCTGCGCCCAGCATCACCCACAGCGAATCGATGCGCGCGCTGGCGATGGCGAGGAAGCTGGCGGCGAAGATGGCGAGCGACACCGGATTGACGATGGCATCGCGGGCCATCGGAACGGCGGCGGAGGCTATGAGTCCGGCCCCGGCAAAAAGCACTGCGCGAGCCACGGCTCTGGCGCGCGGGTGTTCGGCGCGAGCGCCCAGGAATCGCAGCATGGGGATGATCAGGAAGGCCGGCGTGATCATGGCGAGCCAGCCCGCGCAGGCTCCCGGCACGCCATCCACCAGGTAACCAAGGCCGACCACGTAGATGCCGTTCGGGCCTGGGCCGATGCGTCCCGCGGCTACCGCGGTGTTGAGCTGGCGATCGGTGAGTAGGGTGCGGCGCACCACAAAATCGTTGCGAACCATGGGCAGCGATGCCAATCCGCTGAAGGACGTGAGCGTGGCCTTTACGAGCAGCAGGTATAGAACGACGACGTTCATGATTCAGTCCAGAAGAAACCCACAACGACGGCGATGCCGATCACTTGCAACGGCGAGAGCTTGATGATGAAGGCCAAGAGGAACGCGCCGCTAGAGATGGCGATTGGTTTCAGCCATCGGCCGGGTTTGCATTGCGAGCGAACCAGCCAGAGAGCCGCGCCGATCATGGTGCCGACGGCCGCGGCGAGCAAGGCGTTCGCGATGGATTGCGCGAGCCGGTTGTGGGCGGTGAGATCGTAAGCACGGGTGAGCCAGACCACCAGTACAGCGGCGGGGATGGTGTTGGCGAGCACTGCGGCAAGCGCGCCGCCGATTCCGAGAATGTACCAGCCGGTGGCTGCACAGAAAGCCAGCACGTTGGTGCCGGGTGTGAGGCGAGCGAGACCGAACGCGATGGCGAACTTTTCTGGGGTGAGCCAGTCGCGCCGGTAGAACTCACGCTGCAGGATGGCGATGGTGGGGTCGCCGCCGCCGAAAACGGTGACGCCGACGCGAAAGAAGAGGCTGGAGACGGCGGAGAGGCGCGGGCGGGCCATCGGAATTTAGGGTAACAGGCTCAGACGGATTTGCCGGTGAGCGGTAGCCGTTAGAGTATGAATGTATCGATGAAAATTCTCCGGTGCTGGCGATGCAAGGTCGAGGTCCCGATGCTGAACCCTGAAGAGTTCGGTCGGGTGCTTTCGCTGCGGGGAACCGGGGCCGGGAAAATAAGGGAACGATTGTACGCACCTATGTTGGAGGAATACCGACGAATAACCGGCTTTCACGAGACCAACATCAACGCGCTTTACCATCATTGTACTTCGCTGTATGGCCCGCCATGCCCCGCCTGTGGCAAGCCGCTCCGGACTCCAAAGGCAAGATTCTGTGCTGCTTGTGGCCCGAAGGCTGGCGAGACGAGTCTATAGCAGTTTAGGACCGATCTTCTTCGAGAATGCGGCCGCTATCTCCCGCTCGCTTCATCTTGGAAATGATGGCTTCGCGATTGGGCATCCTGCGAGTGGGGCGCTTTTCGAAGGGGCGCAGTTCTGCCACGGGACCGCCCGATTTTTCGAGGATGAAAGACTCCCCTTCGGCTACGGCACGAAGAATGGCGCTGGTCTGCAAACGCAGTTCGCGAACCGTGATGTGTTTCACATGACCCATCAGTGCGGTGGCGCGGAGGTGGTGGCAGCGGCCGCGGGAACCGCGGGCGCTGGCGATTTCGTGGTCCACTCGCCCAGCCACTCGAGAAACGCGCTGTACCACTGCACGGTGTTTTGAGGCTTCAAAATCCAATGGCCTTCATCGGGGAAGACCAGCAACTTGGATGGCACCTTCTGCATCTGTAGCGCGGTGAAGAGCTGAAGACCTTGCGTGTAGGGCACGCGGAAATCCTGCTCGCCGTGGATCACCAGAGTGGGCGTGTGGAAATCCTTCACGAAGTAACTGGGCGACCATTTGGCGTACGATTCCGGATTATCCCAGGGCGCTCCGTTGAACTCCCACAGCGGGAACCAAAGCTCCTCGGTGGCGCCGAATTCGCTGCGCAAATCGTAGACGCCGGCGTGCGAGACCAGCGCCTTGAAACGCTGCGTGTGGCCGAGCATCCAATCCACCATGTAGCCGCCATAGGAGCCGCCGGCCGCCACCATGCGATCCGCGTCGGCATAGGGCAGCGTGACCACGTGATCCACCACGGTCATGATGTCGTCGAACGGTTTGCCGCCCCAATCGTCCTTGATGTCTTCGGTGAACTTCTGGCCATAGCCGGTGGAGCCGCGTGGATTCGGCATCACCACCACATAGCCGGCCGACGCGAACACTTGCGCATTCCAGCGATAGGTCCAGCTCTCGCCCCAGGCTCCTTCCGGACCGCCGTGAATCAAAAACAAAACCGGGTATTTCCGGTTGGGATCGAAATTCGGCGGCTTGACCAGGAAGCTCTGGATGCGCGTTTTGTCGGCGGCATCCACCCAAAAATCCTCCAACGGAGTCAGCGCGCTTTGCGCCAGCAGCGTGTCATTCAAATGCGTGAGCGCGACAGGCGCGCCACCGCTCGAACTGGCGCGATAAAGCTCGGTGGGCGCCGATCCGCTTTGGCTGGAGTACAGCATGGTCTTGGCGTCACTGGTCAGTTGCATGTCGTCAAAGGTGCTGGCGCCGTTGACCACCACGCGCGCGGCTCCGCCGGCAGTGGGAATCATCTCGATAGTCTGCCGGCCACGATCCTCCACGGTAAAAAACAGGGCGTTCGAATCCGGCGACCAAGTGAAGCTATTCACGTAGCGGTCCAGCGAATCGGTGAGCACGTTCACGCGGCCGGTGGCGCGATCCAGCACCAACAAACGCCAGCGGTCGCTCTCATAACCGCCGCGAGCCTGGCTGCGATAGGCCAGCCATTTGCCGTCTGGAGAATATTGCGGGCTTTGGTCCGCGCCGGGGTTACTGGTGATCTTGGTGGAGTCGCCGCCAATAATGGGGACCACGAACAGGTCGGAGTTGGTGCTGGTGGCGGGTGTCGGGTCGGCATTCATCGAATAACAGACTTCTTTAGAATCCGCCGAGATGGCGTAATCGTCGGGGCCGCCCATCGAAAAAGGCGGAACGTCGCGATTGCCGGGCGTCAGGTCCTTGGCCGGGCCACCGGCCACATCCACCACCATGAGATGCGAGCGCCGCTTGGTCTGCCATTCGGTCCAATGGCGATAGAGCAGCGTGGTGTAGCTGCGGGCCTTCATCTTGCCGTTCTTTTCGGCGTCCAAGCGGCTCTTATTGCAGGCGTCGTCGGGACAATCGGGAAAAACTTCGCTGGTGAACACCAGCTTTTTACCGTCCGGCGAAAACAGGACGCCGCCCGCTTCGGTGGAAAGATTGGTTATCTGGCGCGCGTTCGATCCGTCCGCATTCATGATCCAGACTTGCAGCGAGCTTTTTTGATCCAAACCAGCACGATCCGAGATGAACGCGATTTGCTTGGAATCGGGCGACCACTCGGGGCGCTCATTGTCCGAGCCCTGCAGGGTGATCTGCCGCGGTGAGCCGCCGTTCAGCGGGACGGTGTAGATCTGCTTCGGCTTGGTGTTTTGCGCGATATCGACGGTCTGAACCGTGAACGCGACCGTTTTTCCGTCGGGCGAAAGCTGCGACTCTTCGATGCGTGCCACCTTGAGAAGCGCTTGCAGGTCAAAGGGCTGCTTCTGCGCCAAGAGGGTGGCGGAGAGCAACCAGACGATGCAGCAAGGCCGCCAGACTGTGCAGCAAGGCCGAAGGATGCGACGTGGAATGCCGAGCGGCATATGATTCGATTGTGCCACAGGGTTAGGCCAAGCTCCTCTCATCTACTTCTCAGCATCGATCTTCCACGCGTGCCGCTCATTTTTCGGCACCTCCGCCCAAGTGAAATCGACCAGGCCGTCGGGCTGTTTTTCGGAGCGAAACTCGATACGAAGCTTCCACCAGGGTCCGACGTGATTGAGCGGCACGCTAAATAAAAGATCGGCATTGGGTTGAATATCCACCGTGCTGACGACATCGGCGGGCGAGTAGCGGCTGGGCGGAAGAATCCAGCCGGATGCATGCGCGGGGACGCTCGAAGCTTCCACGATCTCGTGCAGCAAATCCACACCAATGGAACTCGCTTCGGGCGGACCCGCGAAAATGTGAATGGCGGCGCGGGTATTGTTCCTGATCCGCAGGTAGAGCAAACCGGGATCGAGATCGCGACGCGATGCCGGCGGGCGTTCGACATGATCGAACGAGATGAAGACCGGGGACTGGCCGGCGCCTAAGGCCAGGACAGACGCCAACAAAGTTATGAGAACGAGCCTGCTATGACGCAACGTCAAGGATGACTATAGCGCGAGTTTCCCCTCGTATTGCATGTCGCCGAGTTTGAACTTTTCTTCCACCTTGATGCGGCGAATGTCCATAATGAAGTCCACTTCCTTGTCGCCGGCGCTGATGGGATTGGTGCGTGGGAACAGAAAACGCACGCCGTCGATTCCGCCGGGGCCTTCGATTTGCACGTCCTGCGCATAGATGGAGCTTTTGCCTTTGGGCGCGAGCTGCGCGGCATCCAGCAATTGGGATCGCAGGGCGTCATTTTGACTCTTAGAGCGTTGGCTATTGTCGTCGCTATTGTTGTTGCCGTTGTCGTTCGGATCGTCGGCATCCACCGTACTGCTTCTGCGGGGGCGCGGCATGCGCAGACCCAGCACGGAAATAACGTAATATTTCTCCGTGGAAGCCGCGATGGCCTTCAATTCGTCTGAAGCCGAGGCGCCTTGGCGCATCAGGGCTGCCTGGATGGGAGCGGCACTGGCCCAACGGATGGTGAGATTCATCTGCTCATTTTGCGACGGGTCACCGTTACTTCCGCTGTTGCCGGACGGGTAGCCGCCGCCGGACTGTGGATAACCGCCTCCACCTCCACCTGGATAACCTCCGCCACCACCTCCCGGATATCCTCCTCCGCCTCCCGGATATCCTCCTCCGCCTCCGGGATATCCTCCGCCGAGTCCGCCGCCGGGGAATCCGAAGCCGCCGCGACGGCCGCCGCCGGGCCGCCTGGTCTGCTGTTGTTGAGGCTGAACGGTCTTGGCCTTCGCCCAGGGCGAATCGCTCAAGATTTTGCTCACTTCCTCGTCGGTCCAGACCGTGGAATCCTTCGTCTTCCAGAAATCAGAAGCAGCGAAAAGCATCGCGGCGCAGGCCGAGCCCGCGATACCGATTTGCGCAAGTCGAGTAAGATTCATTCTTAGTTCGCCTGACGCTATGCGAGACGCCTCCGTTACGATAAACTCATTGTCAGTGCTTACAAACATTGTCAACTTTTGTAACTGCGGAATGCGGAAAAGTGCGCCGTCCGGCATTTTTCCGTTAACCTGTTCCGTGGTGGATACGTCGTTAGCGTCATTCGTCTCGACATGCAATTAAAAACACTTCCCGTTTTATTTCTGGCAGCTTGCGCCTGTCTCGCGGCCGCTGAATCCAATCCGATGCAAATTCTCGCCAACGCGCCGCTCCGTTTTGAGCCTGCGGCGAATAGTAGTCCGGGGGCGTTTGTGGCGCGGGGTACGCGCTTTCGTTTTGAGTTCACGCCGCGGGAGGCGATTCTGCGCTCCGGCGAGCAAGACGTCCGCCTTCGTTTCGATGGCGCCAATCCGGCTGCCCTAATCCAAGGCGCTGAGCTGCTACCGTCCACTACCAATCTGTACTTCGGCAACGATCCCTCGAAATGGCGCCATGCGGTTCCTAACTACGGCAAGGTGGAGGTGCGGGGATTGTATCGAGGCATCGATCTCGCTTACTACGGGAACGGCGCGGAACTGGAGTACGATCTCACGGTGAATCCGGGCGCCGATCCGCGTTTCATTCGATTGCGTTTGAACGGCGCGCGGCTGAACGGGGACGGCGATCTGGTTGCTGCGCTGATCCAGAAACGTCCCGTGGCGTATCAGATTCGAGCGGACGGTTCGCGCCGAAGCGTACCGAGCAGCTATCGCAGGAACGCTGATGGTTCCTACGGATTCCAACTCGGCGCTTACGATGCTTCGCGTGCGCTGGTGATCGATCCGATCATCGTGGGGCAGTATTTCGCGGGATCGATGGAAAACATCGCGTACTCAATCGGTCACGATTCGAAGGGACTGATTTACATCGGCGGCACCACCGAATCCACCGACTTGCCGTTGGTGGGGAGCTCTTATCAAGCCACCGAGGGCGGAGGGCAGGATCTGTTCCTGGCCATCGTCAACCCAAAATTATCGGGGAGCGCCCAGGTCATTTATGTGACGTATATCGGCGGGGAAGAGGACGAGACGTTCGGGGCGATGGCGGTTACCGCGGGCGGCGATGTTTATATGACGGGTTCCACGGCTTCTGGCAATTTCCCGTTGCAGAATGCCGCGCAGAGCACCCAGGGAGGAACCAGCGGCTTGCCGGACGCCTTTGTGCTCTGGCTGAATTCCAGCCAAAGTTTGACTTACTCGACCTTCTTCGGAGGGAGTGAAACGGATGCAGGCATGGCCATCGCGGTGCAATCGAACGGTCTTATTTGGATTGCCGGCGATACGCAATCCAGCGATTTTCCGAATACGGGCGGGTTTCAGGGTTCACTGATTGGCCAGCAGAATATGTTCGTGGCGGGCTTTAAGCCCTCCAACTCCGGCAGCGCGACGGAACTCTACTCTATCTACATCGGCGGCACGCACTGGGATGACGCCTATGGCGTGGCGGTAGCGCCGGATGGGACCATCTGGCTGGCAGGCGCTACGTATTCACCCGACATCTGGGTCCAAGGCAACGCCTATCAGGGATTTTATGGCGGGGACGGCGATGCCTACATCGCTCACATCAATCCAGGCCTGGGCTCCAAGGCGTTGCTGTATGCCAGCTTCCTGGGCGGCAGCGAAATCGATGAAGCAACCAGCATGGTGCTGGATCCATCCGGCCGCATCATTCTGAGTGGGTATACGCTGTCGTCGAATTTTCCAGTGACGAGCAATGCATTTCAGACCAAGTACGGCGGGGATACAGATGCTTTCATCAGCATCCTGGATACCGCAAAAGGCCAGTTGGTTTATTCCACCTACTTCGGCGGTCCGAATCCGGACGCGGCCATGGACTTGAAGGAAGACAGCAGCGGAGTTTTGTACGTGAGCGGCTACACGGAGTCCGCCGGCCTGCCATCCACCAGCGACGCGTTGCAGGTTTCCTATGACAACAACGTGGATGCTTTTGGTTTGAAATTGGATCCATCCAAGGATGGGGCAGCGGGGATCGACTACTTCACTTACCTGGGAAGCGACGGCCAACAGGTTGCTTACGGTGTGGATGTCGACAGCAGCGGAAACATGTATCTGGCGGGTTACTCGAGCTCGAATATCCTTTCTCGTATTGGTGGTCCGGCGCGGCCCACCGTCACGGGGAACTGGGACGCGTTTGTGGTCGGCTTCAGCCCGGGTTCTTCTACACCCGCCGTTACTTCTTCCGCGGTTAACGGACATCGCAGACGTCCGGCGTTTCCGGTGTCGCCACATCGCTAGAAAATCAGGCTAGAGGATTGCACTCGCCCGCAGCGTTGCGATTTGCATTATAGTGGCTTGCAAGGAGGTACTTCGCATGCGTAACGCGGCTACGTTGCCGGCTATTTGCGCCCTCTGTGCTATGGCGCTCCCGCTGGCTGGACAAGATGATCGTCCCAATCTCAGCGGCACCTGGCAGTTCGATAGCACAAAGAGCGAACTGCACACGGTGAAGGTGGCGGGCGCCACATGGGTGATCCATGAAGACGACAGCTCTATTCAGATCACTGAAAGCGCGGATGGGAGTGGCAAGAAGATCGAGATGAAGTGCACCACGGACGGCAAGCAATGCAAGGTGGGCGGGGATAAAGCGACGGCGTCTTTCTGGTACAACGGGCCGATGCTGGTGGAGATGGAGAGCAAAGGCGATCGTGTCACGCGCTACAGAATGAAGCTAAGCAGTGACGGCAACACCCTGACGGTGGATACTACATCCATTGTTCCGCAGACCACTGAGGACGACGTGCTGGTGTTTCGCAAGCAGGTTTGAGAGGTGTAAAAAGCTTCAGTGGTTGTGGCTAAACTTGCGCTTCAGGTCCGGGTAAAATTCCTTCAGCACGTTGAACAGTGAGTCGTACCCGATCTCGACGCTCATGCGCGTGAACACGCCGCTAACGCTGCGCTCGTTTTGCGGATAGTAGCTCATCGAGATCGCGCCGGACGCGATGTTTCCGAGGAACTCAGAAGCATTGATCCGGTTGTTGCCCGAATCGCCGCGCGCGATCAGAATGCGCGAGAGCGCATACCCCGTTCGTTTCCAGGCGTTGCCGCGCCCGAGCCGGTAATAGCGCGGGTCCTCATGCAGCAGGGAAGGGAAGACACCGGTAACGAATAACTCGTTGGTAAGTCCATCGGTGAAATCGGCGCCGTAGCGCTTGGCGAAGCCCAAGGCGCCCTGGCCGTAGCCCGCTTTTTCATTGGTGCCCTGCTCGATACCGGCCGTGATACTGGTGAACACGAAGGTGAAGGGATCGAAGTAATGCTCCACCAGCGCGAACTTCTCGCCCACGTGGAGCGGGGGCACCTGCTGCTCCGGATCGTTGATGGTCTTATAGTTCGGGAGCACTTTGAACATGCGATGATCGTCGGCTGCGTCAACGATGGCCGATGAGGGGGAAGTGGGCGCGGCGGTGGCCGGAGCGATGTCCTGCCCGGGAGCGCTTGGGGGTACGGCGCACAGCAGGGCCGCGCTTAGAAACACATAGAATTTCAGGATATATCTCCGGGGTCCTTCTTATTCTACTTGATTTCAGGCTGTCCTGCCTTCAAAGTCAGGGTTTCGGCCGTGGCCTCCGGCAGCCGTTCGATCTTCACCCGGGAGATGCGATTGTGATCCATGGCCTGGATGCTGAATTTGCGCTGGCCGTACACTACAGCGTCGCCCGGTTTGGGAATGTAGCCCAACTGGAAGAGCAGGAACCCGGCCAGCGTTTCGAAACCGGCGTCCCCGGGTAGTTCCAGCCCATACTGGGTGTCCAGATCGCGGATTGTGATGGTGCCGTCCACTTCCAGGCTGGACGCTTCGGTGGCCGGGCGCGGCCGCTTGACGTCGTGCTCGTCGCCGATCTCGCCGAAGATTTGCTCGAGCGCGTCTTCGAGCGTCACCAGGCCCGCGATGGTTCCGAACTCGTCCACCACGATGGCCATGTGGATATGGGCTTCGCGAAATTCGTCGATAAGATCGTTCAGCGCTTTGGTTTCGGGCACCACCAGAGGTTTGCGCAGCACGCGCGAGAGATGAAACGGAGGCAGCGGGCGGCGCTTGGAATTCGCCAGGCGGCGCTCCTCCCAGATCCGCATCATATCCTTGTAGTGAACGTAGCCGATAATGTGCTCGGGGCTGGCTTCGTACACCGGAAGGCGAGAATACTCGTGCTCGCGCATGCGCCGCAGCACCTGATCCAGGCTGGCGTCCACCGAGACTGACACGATGGCGTTGCGCGGCACCATGATTTCGCGCGCGTAATAATCGGAAAGTTCGAGCAGCGCCTGGATCGCGTCTTCTTCGAAGCGATGCAGGTGTCCTTCGCTGCGGCTGGAGCTGACGATAAACTTCAGCTCTTCCGCCGAATGTCCTCCGCCTCCGTGGCCCGACCGCAATCCGATCCAGCGTGAGATTTTCGCGGCGGAAGCCTCGGCAAAATAAGTGAACGGCGAGAGCACTCGCGAGAAGACCAGCAGCACCGGGGCCACCAGAATCGCCATCCGATCGGCCTTTTCGATGGCCAGATTCTTGGGGACCACTTCGCCGAAAACGATGTGCGCATAACTGATGAGCAGGAATGCGATCCCGAAGCTGACGACGTGCCACGCTGGTTCCGAGCGAGGAGTCATGATCGGGCGCAAGAGTGACTGGAGTAATTCGTAGACCGTGTTCTCGCCGGCCCATCCCAGCCCAAGACTGGCGAGCGTGACGCCGGCCTGGGTGAGCGATAGCAGCCGGGACGGATTTGCCAGCAGGTTCAGCGCGGCCTGCGCCCCGGCCTGTCCTTCCTCGGCCAGCGTCCGCAGGCGGCTCTTGCGGACCGAAATCAGCGCCACTTCCGCGGTGGCGAAAAAGCCGTTGAGCAGCAGCACCGCGGCCAGGATCACGAAACGATAGGCCATACGCGCGCTAAATCACGGCGCTGAAACAGCGGTACGGTAGAATCGTCCCAGTGCTTGGAAAAGCCCTGAAGTTCATCAACTTGAGCATAGCGGTTTTACTGGTGCTCGTTCTCGGCGTCACTTATTGGATTGCTTATCGCCCCCTGCCTAAGACCTCCGGCCAAATCTCGGCCCCCGTTTCCGCGCAGGCGGTGGTGGTGCGCGATGCTCTGGGCGTTCCGCACATCACGGCCGGCGGCTGGGAAGACGCAATTTTTCTGCAAGGCTACGCGACGGCTCAGGATCGCTTGTGGCAAATGGATGTGCTGCGGCGCCTGGCCGGGGGAGAATTAGCCGAGATTTTCGGAACCGCGACGCTCGAGTTGGACCGCGACGCGCGCCGTCTGCGCATGCGGAGGATCGCCGAAGAGCATTTACGGACGCTGCCCGCCGCCGATCGCGCAGTTTTCGCGGCCTATGCGCGCGGGGTGAATTATTTTATCGAGACGCATCGCAACGCACTGCCTCTGGAATTCACGCTGCTACGCTACGATCCGCGTCCCTGGAGCATCGTGGACAGCCTGCTGTGCGGCCTGGAAATGTATCGCAGCCTCACCAGCACGTGGCGCGAGGACCTGCGCAAGATGGCCATGTTCGCGGGAGGCGACCGGGCCAAGGTGACTCTGCTGTATCCGGCGCGCGCGGGAACCGAATTCCAGCCGGGTTCCAACGCCTGGGCGGTCTCTGGAAAATTCACGGCGAGCGGTAAGCCGATGCTCGCAAACGATCCGCATCTGGAGTGGTCCATCCCAGCGGCGTGGTATCAGGTGCATCTCAAAGCTCCCGGGCTGGACATGACGGGCGTGTCGCTGCCAGGCGTGCCGTGCGTCATCGTCGGCCACAACCAGCGGATCGCGTGGGGCGTGACGAATCTCGGCTTCGATGTGCAGGACCTGTACATGGAAAAGATCGATCCGCAGACCGGCCGGTATGCGTTTCACGGCCAGGTGGAGCAAGCGCGGCTGGAATCGGAATGGATTCGCGTGAAGGGCGCGCGGCCGGTGGAATTCCGGCAATGGGTGACGCGGCATGGCCCGGTGGCTTTCAGCGAAAACGGCCATTATTTCGCTTTGCGCTGGGCGGCCGCCGAGCCCGGAGGATTCGGATTTCCTTTTCTCGACTTGAATCGAGCCGGCAATTGGAAGGAGTTCACCGCTGCGCTGGCGCGCTATCCCGGACCTGGCCAAAACTTCGTTTATGCCGATGTGGACGGCAACATTGGGTATCAGGCGACGGGGCTGCTTCCGATCCGCAAAAGTTTTGACGGCGATGTGCCGGTGGATGGCGCGAGCGGCGATTTCGAATGGGAGGGCTTCATTCCTTTCGATCAGTTGCCGGCCTTTTACAATCCGCCGCGAGGATGGATCGTCACCGCCAATCAGAATCCGTTTCCAGAAAACTATCCTTACCGGGTCAATGGAGAGTTCGCGGCGCCCTATCGCTCGCGCCAGATTCGCGACCGGTTGATGGCGCGGACCGCATGGAAGCCCGAAGAAATGCTGGCGGTAGAGAAGGATGTTTATTCTTCGTTCTCGAGTTTTCTCGCGGCGCGGATGGTGGCGGCGTACGATCGCAAAAAGCCGGCCCAGCCGGAGCTGGGCGAAGCCGTCCGATTGCTGCGGAACTGGAACGGGCAGATGGAGAAAGGAACGGCGGCGCCGCTGGTGATCACACTGGCCTACGATAAATTGCGGATGGCAGCAGTGCATGCGGCCTGGCCCAGTGCACCAGATATTTATAGGCCGTACATGGCGACCGCGGCCATTGAGCGAATTGTCGAATCCGGCGGAAGCGGATTTTTTCGCGATGAAGACGACGCGCTGTTAGCTGCGCTGGGCGCCGCGCTACAGGAAGGCAGGAAAACGCAAGGCAGCGACGTCGCTCGCTGGAACTGGGGTCGCTATAATCTGCTCACCATCAAACATCCGGTTGGCAGCCAATTGCCCGCCATCGGAGCGTACTTCAATATCGGGCCGGTGGAGATGAGCGGTTCTTCGACCACCGTGAAACAGACTTCGGTGACGCTGGGACCGTCCATGCGATTCATTGCGGACCTGGGGCACTGGGACGGATCGTTGAACAACATCGATATCGGGCAATCCGGGCAGATTCTATCGCGGCATTACAAGGACCAGTGGGACGCTTACTACGTGGGACGGAGCTTCCCGATGCAGTTTCAAAAGGTGGAGGCGAAGGACACGCTGGTCGTGGTGCCGAAGTAATTTGCGGCACATCCCGTGTCACATCCAGGAAGTCACGCGATGGTCGGTTCGGGCATCGGCTGCTGCTTGGCGCGCA
>JBEKLB010000022.1:0-30109 GCA_050010415.1 Bryobacteraceae bacterium
CATGTCTGGCCCGAACGGGCGTTGACAGTGTGAAGCCGACGCTGGTAACAGGGGCGACCGGTTTCCTGGGATGGCATGTAGCCAATCGATTGCTTGCACGCGGGGATAGAGTGCGGGCGCTAGTGAGAGATACCAGCAGAGTGCGGGAACTGGACGGGGAAGTGGTGATCGGGGACCTGCGCGATCCACAGTCGCTCGAGCGCGCCGTGGCGGGCTGCGCCGTGGTGTATCACGTTGCGGCGGACTATCGCCTGTGGGCCAAGGATTCCTCCGAACTTTACCGCTCCAATGTGGAAGGAACGCGCAATCTGCTGACGGCAGCCCGGGACGCCGGTGTCGATCGGGTGGTTTACACGAGCACCGTAGGTTGTATTGGAATGCCCGCGGACGCGCCGGGCGATGAGAACACGGAAGTGGATCTGGAGCAGATGTCGGGGGCCTACAAGCGATCGAAATTTCAAGCCGAGCAAGTGGCTCTGGAGTTCGCGCGCAACGGGTTTCCGGTGGTGATTGTGAATCCGACGGCTCCCATCGGCGATCACGATTTTAAGCCTACGCCTACCGGAAAGATCGTGGTCGACTATCTGAAGGGGGACATGCCGGCATTTGTGGATACCGGTCTGAACCTGGTGGATGTGGAGGATACCGCCGAGGGCCATCTGCTGGCTTGCGAGCGTGGCGCGAGCGGCGAGCGTTACATCCTAGGGTGCGAGAACCTGACGCTCCAGCAGATTCTCACGCGTCTGGCGGCTATCAGTGGTGGAACGGCTCCGCGCTGGCGCATCCCCTACGCCGTGGCGTACGCTGCCGGGCTGGCGAGCACGGGCTGGGCCAATTTGACGGGTCATGAACCGCGCGCGCCCATCGACGCGGTGAAAATGGCGCGCAAGAAAATGTTCGTTTCGCTCGACAAGGCGAAGCGCGAGCTGGGATTCAATCCGCAGCCGGTGGATGGCGCATTAAAGCGCGCGGTAGATTGGTTCCGCGCGAATGGTTACGTGTAGGTCGCGCGTAATTGTTGGTATTCGTGGCCGCCGAGCGCCGGGAGTTGGAAGGATTGCTCGTCCATGTCGACGAGGTCACGCGGCCCGATTGGCCTCTCGATTTTGCCCGGCTAGGCCGATTGAATGGTGTGCCGGTCGTGATGCTGGCGAATGGTCCTGGGCCGAAGCTGGCCAGGGCCGCGGTAGATGCAGCGAAAGAGAATGAAAGTATGGACGGGTTAATCAGTACGGGATTCTGCGGCGGTCTAAATCCGGCGCTTTGCGCTTGTGACATTTTTGTCGCCACGGAAATAGTTGGCATTGCAGCGGCACTCACGCCGTCCAGTTCGCGGCCTTTCCAAACAGGGAAGCTGCTGTCGATGGATCGCGTAGTATCTTCAGCCGAGGAAAAGGCCGAGCTGAGCAAGAACGCCGATGCGGTTGAGATGGAAGCCGCTGCCGTGGCCGAGCGCGCGCGCGAGTGGGGTGTTCCGTTTTACTCAATTCGCGTGGTGACCGACACCAGCGACGAAGATTTCCCATTGGATTTCAATCGGATGCGCTCCGAGGACGGCCGCTTCAGCCGATCAAGAATTATTGCCGCGGCCCTTCGAAGCCCTGCATCGGTGGTTCCAGAACTGATTAAATTAAATAAGAGAACGAAACGCGCCGCTCGGGCGCTGGGGGATTTTCTTGCCGACGCTCGATTCTGAGTTGGTCGCCGCGCCAGCGGTCATGCGGGCCGCAGTCTATACCGGCGATAGCATAGTGTCCGTGGAGCAGGTTCCAACACCCGCCATTGGGCCGGGTGAACTGCTCATCCGCGTAGAAAGCTGCGGCATCTGCCACACCGATCTCAAGAAGATCGAATACAACCTGCTTACGCCGCCGCGCATCTTTGGCCATGAAACCGCCGGCGTGGTGGCCGCTGCAGGCTCCCTCGTCCGAGGATTTTCTCCGGGCGATCGCGTCATCGTGTTCCATCACATTCCGTGCGGCGAATGCTTCTACTGCCGGCACAAGCTGTACGCGCAATGTCCGGTCTACAAGAAGGTGGGCGTCACAGCCGGTTATGAGCCGGCGGGCGGAGGCTTTTCGCAATATGTGCGCGTGATGGATTGGATTGTCCAGCGTGGCGTGGAGAAAATTCCCGACGGAGTTTCCTTCGACCGGGCTTGTTTCGTTGAGCCTGCCAATACCTGCGTCAAAGGTGTCGTCCAGCTGGACCCGCAGGCCGAAGACGTGGTTGTGATCCTGGGTCAGGGCCCCATCGGGCTGCTGTTCACTGCACTGGTGAAGCGCTCCGGCGCCACCATAGTGGCCACCGACAGCATGCCCTATCGCCGCGAACTGGCCGTGCGTTTCGGCGCTGCAGCGGCGCTCGATCCGCGCGATCCTGAGTTGCAGGATCGAATCATGGATATGACGGGCGGCCGCGGGGCGGATTCGGTAATCGTGGCCGCTTCCGCGCCCGGCATCGTGGAGCAGGCGGTTCGCTATTCGCGGCCCGGCAGCCGCATCCTTCTGTTCGCCCAAACCTCACACCAGGAACGCGTTGAGCTTTCAGGCGCCGATATTTGCGTGGGAGAGCGGAACATTTTTGGATCTTATAGCGCATCGGTGGATCTACAGAAGCAGTCCGCCGATCTGGTTTTCAGCGGTGTTTTGCCGGTAGAGGATCTGATCTCGCACCGGTTTCCTTTGAACGAGATCCGCGCCGGGATCGACCTGGCGTTGCATCCGGAGCCTAAATCGTTGAAAATTATAGTGCAGCCCCAAAGGTGGTCTTAGTGCAAACAGAAATGATAGCCGCGGTGCTGTATGGCAAAGAGGACTTGCAGATTGAGTCCGTGGCCGTACCGCGCATCGGGGATGGCGACGTACTAGTACGCGTACAGGCGGCCCTCACCTGCGGCACCGACGTCAAGGTCTTTCGGCGCGGTTACCATGCCCGCATGATCGTGCCGCCCGCGTTATTCGGGCACGAATTGGCGGGCGATATCGTCGCCGTCGGCAGGGACGTTCACAATTTTCGCGTGGGTCAGCGTGTGGTGGCGGCCAATTCCGCCCCTTGTCTCGATTGCTTCTATTGCCGGCGCGGCAACGAGAATCTCTGCGAAGATCTGTTGTTCAATAATGGCGCTTACGCCGAATACATTCGCATTCCAGCGCGCATCGTGGAACGCAATATGCATCAAATTCCGTCCCACGTTACTTATCAGGACGCCGCATTAGTGGAACCGCTGGCGTGTGTACTGCGCGGCATCGACGAAACCTGTCTGCGCCCGGGCGATAACGTGGCGGTGATTGGCTTGGGACCCATCGGCTTGATGTTCGTGCGCCTGGCGAAGGCTTACGGCGCGCGCGTTCTGGCGCTGGGACGCCGCAAGACGCAGCTGGATCGCGCCGCAGCCATGGGGGCCGATGAGCTGTTGATTTCGGGCGAGCCTGGCGAGACCGTGGACCATGTTCGCAAACTCACGGGTGGGCGGGGCGCCGACGTCGCCATTGAAGCCGTCGGTATTCCAGAAGTTTGGGAGACTGCAACCCGCTGTCTGCGCCGCGGCGGGATTGTCAACTTTTTCGGCGGCTGTCCCAACGACAGCAAGATCCAACTGGACACGCAACTGCTGCACTATTCCGAGATCACTTGCAAAGCCAGCTTCCATCACACGCCGGAGCACGTTCGCCGGGCGCTGGATTTTGTCAGCCGGGGCGTGATCACGGCGCGGGATTTCGTCAATCGCGTGGAGCCGCTCACCAACCTGCTCGAAGTAATGCGCCACTTGATGAGCCACAACGGTCACATGAAGACCGCCATCATACCCTAGTGAACGCGCTCGCGCCGAAGGATTATGTCAGCTCCCAGGAAGCGCTAAATACCACTTACACGCAATCCGAAGCCGAGCAGTACACGCGCTGGCTTGCGACCCATCATTACGAAAATTTCCACGTCGTCAGTTTTCTGTTGCCCAAAAGGCTGCATCAGGATTTCTACAACGTGTACTCGTTCTGCCGCTGGGCGGACGACTTGGGCGACGAGATGGGCGACACGGCCGAGAGTTTGCGGCTGCTCGGCTGGTGGCGCGGCGAGTTGGAAGCCATGTACCGTGGCCAGGTGCAGCATCCCGTCTTTGTGGCGCTCGAGGGTACGGCACGCAAATACAAACTGCCGAAGCAGCTTTTTGCCGACCTGATCAGCGCATTCGAGCACGATCAGCGCGTGACGCGTTATGCCAATTGGGACGAGGTGTTCGAGTACTGCCGCTGCTCGGCAAATCCGGTGGGCCGCCTGGTGCTGCGATTGTGTGGATACTCGGACGACGAGCGCGACCGCATGTCCGATGCCACCTGCACCGCGCTGCAGCTCGCAAATTTCTGGCAAGATGTGACGGTGGATCTGGAAAAAGATCGCGTGTATCTGCCGCAGGACCTATTCGCGCGACACGGGTACACTCTGGACGAATTGCGCGCGGGTACCTTCAACGCCGCGTTCCAAAATGTCATGCGCGATGCCGTCGATGTGGCACGGAAGCTTTTCATCGAAGGCTTGCCGCTGGTGAAGACCGTGGACAAGCGCCTGGCTTTCGATCTCGAACTGTTCAGCCGCGGCGGTATGCGCGTGCTCGAAAAGATCGAGCAGCAAAATTACGACGTCCTCGCCGCGCGCCCGGCTATCTCCAAATTCGAGCGCGTCCAGTTGCTGGTTGGGAGCCTTTGGAACACTCTGTAGGGCTCAAGGCGTCGTATGCCTTCTGCAAGCGCACCGCACGCACGCGCGCCCGCAATTTCTATTACTCCTTTCTGCTTCTTTCCCGCGAGCAGCGCGAAGCCATGTGCGCCATCTACGCCTTCATGCGTTACTGCGACGATATCAGCGAGGGCGAGGGAGCGTCGCGTGAGGGGATCGAGCGCTGGCGGCAGGATCTGGACTGCGCGCTCGAGGGCCGCTACGGAAGCAATCTGTTGTGGCCAGCCTTTCACGATACCGTACACCGTTACCATATCCCGCGCGAGTACTTCTACGAAATGATCGATGGCGTCAGCTCAGACTTGCAGCCTAAACAGCTCCAGACCTTCGACGAACTGTATCGCTACTGCTATCAAGTGGCGAGCGTGGTGGGTCTCACCATCATTCACATCTTCGGATTTGAATCCTCCGATGCACTGGTGCTCGCCGAGAAATGCGGCATCGCATTCCAGTTGACCAACATCCTGCGCGACGTGCGTGAGGATCGCGAGAATGGCCGCATCTATCTTCCTGAAGAAGACATCCGCAAGTTCGGCGCCGATTTGGGCGTACATGACGAACGCTTCGTCAAACTCATGAGCTTTGAAGCCGCGCGTGCGCGGGCTTATTACGACGAATCGCGTCCCTTGATCGCGCTGGTGCATAAGCGCAGCCGCCCGTCGCTATGGGCGCTGATTGAGATCTATCGCCGCCTGCTCACGCGCATTGAGGGTTCTAAGTTCAACGTGCTCGCGCAACGCATCCGGGTTCCAACCTGGGAGAAGCTAAGCATCCTGGCCAGCGCCGCGTTGAGATAAGGTCTTGTGGCGCACGCACTCTTGCGTGCCGTGTCGCCACTCTTGGCGACACCTTCTTGAAAGGGTTCACACGATTGTGAACGCGGCGCGCAAGAGTGCGCGCGCCACCTTCAACGGCCGTACAGCTCAGCCAGTTCCCGCAACCGTTTCGCCGGCCATCCGGATGGCGGTACCATCGCGTTCGAGGGCGGTGAACTTACACAATCTCAACCGAATCGCCTGGTCCTTCGGGGAGCGGTTTCCCTTCATCGATGAACTCTTGGACGATCATGCGGACCACTTCGTTGATATTGCTCAGCGCTTCTTCCCTCGTCCGCCCGGAGGTCGCGCCCCCCACACTCTCCAATGCCGGACAGTAGGCATGCCAAGCTGGATTTCCCTGGGCGTCCTCGTCCGGTTCTACCACAACTTTGAAGCTGTAGGTCTTCATAATGACTAGTTAGAGCCTTTCGTACAGCTCCGCCAGCTCCCGCAACCGTTGCGCCAACTCCAGATTCAGCACGCCCGGCCGATAGCGCCACCTCCAGTTTCCACCGAGCGTAGCCGGCTGATTCATCCGCGCCTCCGTCCCGAGCCCCAAAACATCCTGCATCGGGATCAAAACCGTATCGGCCACGGATGCCTCCAGCGCCCGAATCAATGTCCAGTGAATCTCCCCTCCTTCGGTGTTCAGGTAACGCATTGCAAAATCGCGCTCGCGCCGGATATCCTCCTCCGATCGCGTACTCTCGCCCCGCCCTTCACTCCTCCACCATCCCTCCGTTGTATCGGTGTCATGCGTTCCCGTGTAGGCCACCACTTCGCGCGGATAGTTGTGCGGACGAAACGTCGGTGCCTGCGCATCGGTTCCGAAAGCGAATTGCAGCACCGCCATTCCGGGAAATCCAAAATCTTCCCGGATCGCCTCCACTTCGGGCGTAATCACTCCCAAGTTCTCCGCCACAAAAGGCAGATCGCCCAACGCCGCTTTAGCCGCGCGGAACAACGCCGCACCCGGACCCTTCACCCACTGGCCATTCACCGCCGTCGGTTCCGACGCAGGAACCTCCCAATAGGCTTCGAATCCTCGAAAATGATCCAGCCGGATCAGGTCGGCCATTTCAAACGCCGCGCGGAACCGATCCAGCCACCAGCGATAACCATCCCGCGCCAGCGCGTCCCAGCGATAAATCGGATTGCCCCAAAGCTGGCCCGTCTGGCTGAAATAATCCGGCGGCACGCCCGCCACCACCGTCGGATTGCCCTGCGCGTCCAGCTGAAAATATTGCCGATGGGTCCACACGTCGGCACTGTCGTGCGCGACATAGATCGGCAAGTCGCCCATAATTCGGACGCCGCGCTCGCGGGCATATTCGCGCAGCTCGCGCCACTGCTCGAAGAACACGAACTGGAGGAATTTCTGCGTGGCAATCGGGCGGGCGAGCTCCTCGCGGTATTTATCCAGCGCCTGCGGATCGCGATCCCGGGCGCCCGGCTCCCAACGCGTCCATGCGATGCCGTGGTTCCGCTCCTTGAGCGCCATGAACAATGCAAAATCGTCCAGCCAGTGCCGGTTCGCTTCGCCAAACGTTCCCAGACCCAGAACGTCTGGCGTGGCAGATTCCAGCACGCTCATCTTCCACGGGATCAGCCGTTCGAAATCGACGCGGCCCTCCGGAAATTCGGGCGCACCGGCTAGCGCGGAAGCATCCAGCCAGCCTTGTTCCACCAGCCGCTCCAGGCTGATCAGCAGCGGATTACCGGCCCAGCCCGAAAAGCACTGATAAGGTGAATCGCCGAAGCCCGTCGGACCCAGCGGTAGCACCTGCCAAAGGCTCTGGCCGGCCGTGGCCAGAAAATCGACAAAGCGCCGCGCCTCGGCCCCCAGGTCCCCGATCCCATAGGGGGAAGCCAGCGAAGTGGGGTGCAGCAGGATGCCACTGGATCGGGGAAATCGCATCTTCTGGATTAACTGCTCCGAATCTATAGATTAGCCGCCCAAGTGCCGATTGTTCGCCTGACAGTGATCATCACGCGCACACCCCTGAGGATCTCGATCGGCGGAGGCGGCACGGATCTGCCGTCCTACTATAGACGCTTCGGAGGCTTCGTCATTTCCGCCGCAATCAACAAGCATATCTACGTCGGCATGAACGAGACTTTCGGCGGCGGATACTTCCTGAAATATTCAGCGTTGGAGAACGCCAATAAGCTGGATGACATCCGCCATCCACTGATCCGGGAAGCGCTGCGGATGCACGACGTCCGCCCACCGCTCGAATTGATCAGCATGGCCGATGTGCCTGCCGGAACCGGTCTTGGATCGTCGGGGGCTTTCACCGTCGGGCTGCTGCGCGCGGTGCATGCCTTCCAGCGCAACTACGTCGATCCAGCCGTTGTGGCGGAAGAAGCCTGCAAGATCGAGATCGATATTCTGCAGGAACCAGTAGGGAAACAGGATCAGTACATCGCGGCATTCGGCGGTCTAGCCTGTTTCGAATTCTGTCCGGACGGCCAAGTCAACGTTACGCCGCTCAACATCAGCAACGACACGCTCTACAATCTCGAGGATCGCCTCATGATGTTCTTCACCGGCTACTCGCGCAATGCATCGGCCGTGCTGGACGATCAGAAAGTCCGTTCCGAACTCGGCGACAACGCGATGCTCGAAAACCTGCATTACACCAAACAGCTTGGTCAATGCATCAAGCTGGCGCTCGAGCAAGGCAATACACGGCGCTTCGGCGAGTTGATGCACGAGCACTGGATGCACAAGAAAGAACGGTCGCCCGGAACAAGTAGCCAAGGAATCAATCGCTGGTACGAAATCGGCCGCGCAAATGGAGCAGTTGGCGGCAAGCTGGTGGGCGCGGGCGGCGGGGGCTTTCTGTTGTTCTACGCCGAGGATCGCGATGCGCTGCGCCGCGCCATGGTAAACGAAGGTCTGCATGAGTTCCGCTTCAAATTCGATCACGAAGGCTCAAAGCTACTTTCCAGAGACTAAGGAGGCTCATGGCATGCAGTGCGTGATTCTCGCCGGCGGCTTGGGAACGCGGATGCGCCCGCTCACCGAAACTTGTCCCAAGACGCTGCTGCCGGTGCGTGGACGCCCTTTCGCCTGGCATCAGCTGCACTGGCTGGCATCGCAAGGCATCACCGAAGTGGTCTATTCCATCGGCCATCAGGGCGACATGATCTGGCGCTATTGGGCCGAAGAGCCGCCGCCGATTGCCTCCATTCGCTACGTGGACGAGGGAGAAAAATTGCGCGGTACGGCCGGAGCATTGCTCCTGGCGCGCGATGAAGGCGTGCTGGACGAGAACTTCTTCGTCATCTATGGCGATTCGTTCCTTCCGGTTGAATACCGTCCGGTCTGGCGCGCATTTGAAACCAGCGGCCAGCCCGCACTGATGACCGTTCTTCGCAATGAAGGACGATGGGACCACAGCAACGTGATTTACCAGCCGGGCCGCGTCATGCTGTACGACAAAACCGCCGCGCCGGGTATGCAGTACATCGATTACGGCCTGTCCTGCCTCCACCGCGAAGTCTTGCGTGAGGTGACGTCCCCCGATCTGGCCGTTCTCTTCCACGATTTGAGCGTCAGCGGCCGATTGGCGGCCTTCGAAGTGCGCGAGCGCTTCTACGAGATCGGTTCGCCCGCCGGTCTTTACGACTTTGAGCGCTATCTCCAGACTCGCGAAGCCGTCCCTTTCTAGCGATAATCGTTCCAGATGCCTCCCACATTCGGAAACGGCAAGATTTGCTACGTCGAAATTCCCGCTACGGACATCGCCACATCGGCTGACTTCTATGAATGCGTGTTCGGCTGGAAGATCCGCAAGAATAAAGAGGGTGACGCGTCTTTTGACGATGGAGTGGGCGAAGTGAGTGGCGTCTGGGTGCTTGGCCGCCCGCCGCATACCACGCCCGGGCTGATGGTACACGTCATGGTGGACGACGCGGCAGCCACTGTAGACCTGATCATCGAGAACGGAGGCCAGATCGTGCAGCCCATCGGCGCGGATGCGCCCGAGATCACCGCGAAATTTCGCGATCCGGCGGGAAATGTGCTGGGCATCTACCAGCACGGTGGTTCTCGCTAAAATGACACGGGACAAATGAGCGACACAATTCACGCTGCCGATCCGCTCGAACGCATCCAATGCCAGTGGTGCCAGGGCATGAACGAGAAGACCGCGCTCACCTGCCGGGCGTGCGGCGCGCCCCTCGATATTCGCAACCTGGTGAGCGAGTCCGGCTGGCGCGAAGCCCCGCGCCTGCGCGATATGACCGAGTTTAGTTTCAGCTCCAGCACCTGCCAGGTGGAAGGCGAAATCGTTCCCGTAGCCGAGATCCATCTGGGCGCGAACGACTCAGTCTTCTTCGAGCACCACATCATGCTGTGGAAGGACGACAACGTGCCCATCAGCGTGTTGCAATTGCCGGGCGGTTTGAAGCGTGCCTTCGCCGGGATGCCGTTCATCATCAGCGTGGCAACTGGCCCCGGCCGCATCGCCTTCTCGCGCGACGCAACGGGCGAACTGGTGGTGCTGCCTTTGCATCCTGGAATGGAACTGGACGTTCGCGAGCACGCTTTTGTGCTGGGGTCGCACCAGATCGATTACTCGTTTGTCCGGGTGAAAGGTTTGAGCAACATTTTGTTCGGCGGCCAAGGCATGTTCATGGATCGCTTCGTCACTACCAACAGCCCCGGGCTGGTTTTGCTGCACGGTTACGGCAACGTGTTCGAGCGCAAGCTCAAGGCGGGTGAGAGCATCATGGTGGAACCGGGTGCGTTTTTGTACAAGGATTCGTCCGTCAGCATGGAGGTCGAGTTCCAGCGCCTCGGGACTGGATTTTTCGGCGGCACGAACATGAGCCTGGCGCGTATGACGGGACCCGGACGCATCGGCATCCAGTCCATGTGCGTGCATCACCACACCGAGTAGTTATCCGGGAAGACTAGACCAATGTTCTGCACTAATTGTGGTAGTTCAGTTCCGGACGCCGCCAACTTCTGCACCGCCTGCGGTAGCGCCGTTCAGCGTGCGCCAGCGCCAGGTCGGGCGGAGCCAGAGCCTGCGGCGTACTCACAACCCGTGCAACCGCCGCCTCGCCCCGCGCCGCCGCGGCCTGTGGCATCCGGCGTTCCGGCCATCTGCCCGTGGTGCTCCGCCCAAATCTCGGCCGATCAATTGGCCTGTCCGCGCTGTGGCGCCAGCGTGAAAGCTCCCTCCATTCGCAGCGAATCCGGCTGGGGCGAACTGCCGGGCCGCAAGGACATGGCCAAGCTCCAGTTTGGCGATTCGTTTTGCCAGATTGAAGGCTTGTACGTGCCGGTAGCCGACGTGAACCTGGCGGGCGTCGACAGCATCTACTTCACACACCACGTCCTGCTGTGGAAAGATCCGCAAGTGAACATTTCCACCATGTCGCTGGCATCCGGATGGAAGCGGATGTTTGCCGGCCTGCCGCTCATCATGATGCAGGCGCACGGCCCGGGTCATATCGCGTTTTCTCGCGACGCGCCGGGAGAAATGATCGCGCTGCCGCTACAGCCCGGCGAACAGGTAGACGTGCGCGAGCATCTTTTTATGCTGGCCACCAACAATGTCGAGTACGACTGGTTTTCAACGAACATCTGGTACACCACGCAATCCGGCGACGACAAGGAGACGCACTATCCGGTCGGCATGTTCATGGATCGCTTCTCGGCGCCGCAAGCGCCCGGACTGTTGCTGCTGCACGCTTCGGGCAACGTGTTCGTTCGCGATCTCGCGCCTGGCGAGACGCTGCTCGTGAAACCAACCGCGCTGATCTTCAAAGATCCGACGGTTGAGATGCAATTGCATTTCGAGCATCCCCGCGCGGGCTTCAGCTTGGGCTTCGGATGGGGTGCGTCCAGTTGGAGCAATCGATATTATTGGCTGCGTCTATTTGGACCGGGGCGCATCGCGGTGCAATCGGTTTTCGACCGTATGGAAGGCGAGAGCCGATATCTGTCAAACTGTTCTCCGGCAACCGAACAGCGCTGGTAGGAGGAAGCATGGTCGATCCAGTGAAGCTTCGCGCCTGGTACGCGCATCGTCAAGGCTTGGACGGTTCGCTCGAAGGAAAATCCTCCGCTGAAGTATTCGAGCGCGCCGGATGGGCTCGTTCGGTGGGTGGAGTATCGCCTTATTTGACCTTGTTTTCTCGGGCCGGAATCAGCCGCGAACAAGCCGACGCGGATGCATCGAAACTGCGGATCTACGAACTTCCCAGCGCTCGCGGCTGCACTTATGTGCTCCCCGCCTCCGACTTTGCCCTCGGTCTGGCAGCCGGACAAGGCTTCGACGGCGACATGAAGGCGGCCGTCAAACTCGGCGTAACTCCGAAGGAAATCGCCAAGCTCTGTGACGCGGTGGTGGCCGCGCTTGAAAAGGGACCGCTCGGCACCGAAGAACTGCGCGAGGCCACCGGTAAGGCCGTCCGCAACCTGGGCGAGGAGGGCAAGAAGAAGGGCGTTACCACCACGCTCCCGCTCGCGCTCGGCGACTTGCAGGCATCGGGCGATATCCGCCGCGTTCCCACCAACGGCCGATTCGATCAGCAGCGCTATCAGTACGCGCTGTGGCGCCCGAATCCCCTGCGCGGCTTCAAACTGTCGCCCCAGGAGGTTCACACGGAACTGGCGCGCAGGTACTTCGCTTGGATCTCGCCGGGGTCGTTGACCGGGTTTCAGGCCTTCTCGGGGCTCGGAGTAAAAGTGGCGAAGGCTGCACTCGATCCACTGAAACTGGAGCCGATCGAAATGGCCGCTGGCGACGAGCGTTTCTTCCTTCCCGGCGACCGGGACAAATTCGACGCCTTCAAACCACCTAAGGAACCACGTTACTCACTGCTCGGCAGTATCGATTCGCTGTTCCTGCTGGACCCCGATCTGGCATCGGATCTCCCTAGCCACGCCATCGTTGATCGGGGCCGCCAGGTAGGCTTCTGGGAATACGACCCAACAACAGAATCAATCGCTTGGGCCTGCTCCGTCAAGAAGGACAAGGCGCTCCAGGAGGCAGTCACGCGCACCGAGAATTTTGTGCGAGAGCAACTTGGGGACGCCAGATCCTTCAGCCTGGACAGCCCCAAAAGCCGTGCGCCCCGTATCGCCGCGCTGCGCAAGTCCGCAGCAAGTGCTTGACCACAAGGCTCAAGCCTTTTACAATCAAATCAGTAGAGGCTGGGCGGTAGCTTTTGAATTCAATGAACCATCGCGAACAGGACGTGCTGCATTCCATTGTCGAGTCGTACATCCAGACTGGCGAACCTGTGGCCTCGCGTACCATCGCCAAGCAACGCGGCGACAACCTGAGTCCGGCTACCATTCGCAACGTGATGGCCGACCTGTACGAAAGCGGTTATCTTTCGCAGCCCCACACCTCGGCCGGGCGCGTTCCCACCGAAAAGGCTTTTCGCAGCTACGTACAGTCGCTCACGTTAGGCCGGGTGCTTGTCACTGAGTTACAGCGCGTGCGCGCCCAGTTGAGCCAGCTCACCACCATGGAAGCGCGCGTGGAACGCTCGTCTCACATGCTTACGGAGATGACGCACAGCGTGGGCATCACGGCCGCGATCCCCGCATCCAGCCAGACCCTGCACCAGATCGAGTTGATCGCGCTCGCCGAGCAGCGAGTGCTCATGATTGTGGTGACTCGGGACCGCATGGTCCGCAATCGCGTGGTCGCGGTGGACGAAAATGTTTCGCAAGACGAACTGGCGTCCATTCGCAATTACATCAACCGCAATTTCAGCGGCTGGATCTTATCGGAAATCCATGCGGAGTTGGAGCGGCGCCTGGAGCAACAAAGCGCGGCTTACGACGCGATTCTGAAGCGGCTGAACGAGCTCTACGCCAAGGGCTTGCTCGACATCGAATTGGCGCCCGAAATTCACTTGGAAGGCGCGAGCAATCTGGTGGGGTTGGATCTGCATCTGACGCGCGAAAAGCTGCGCGAGCTGTTCCATACCCTCGAGGAGAAGAAGCGAATCCTGCAATTGCTGGATCGGTTCCTGGAACAACCCGCGGGAGAAGTGGCCGTTCACGTCGGGCTGGCCGACGTGCATCCCAGCATGCGGGAGTTGTCGCTGATTGGTGTTTCCATTTCGCTCGCCGGGGGCCTGTCGGCCAAGATTGCCGTGCTGGGTCCCATGCGAATGAACTACGGTAAGGCTATGTCCGCCGTGTATCATGTGGGGCAGGCGTTCGGAAGCTTGCCGGTTTAACATTCCACCGCCGTCCGCGCGCAAAACTATAAAATAGAAGTATGGATATCAAGGAACCCACTGTCGACGCTAGTGAGAGCGTGGCGGCTACCGATCCGCCTAATGCAGGTGCCGCCGCCTCGTCGATGGATGCGGTGACAGCCGAGCGCGACCGGTTGCTCGAGGAAAAGAACGAATTAGTGGAGCTGCTGAGGCGGCGCCAGGCTGAGTTTGATAATTTTCGCAAACGGGCCGAACGGGAGAAGTCGGACGTTTTGGAGTTCGCCCATTCCGACAGCGTGCGTGCTATTCTGCCGATTCTGGACGATTTCGAGCGGGCCCTTAAAACCCACACCACCGATAAAGTCTATGCGCGCGGTATGGAAATGATCCATCAGCACTTAGGCGACGCGCTAAAGAAGTTGGGATTAGAGACGATTACCACGAAGGGGCAGAAGTTCGATCCCCATGTCCACCACGCCGTCGATATGGTGGAAACCGGTGACGTGGAAGAACAAACTATTCTGGACGAATATCAGCCGGGGTACAATTTCCGGGGGCGCCTGCTGCGGCCGGCCATGGTAAAGGTTGCGGTAACCAAGAAATGAACGCGGTGATGATCAGATGAACGCCACCAAACGCGACTACTACGAAATATTGAGCGTGGCTCGTGACTGTGACGACGGTGTGCTGAAAAGCGCTTACCGCAAAATGGCGCTCAAGTATCACCCGGACCGTAACCCCAACGATCAAGATGCCGAAGAGAAGTTCAAGGAAGCAGCCGAGGCCTACAGCGTCCTGAGCGATCCTCAAAAGCGCGCGGCTTATGACCGTTATGGTCACCAAGGACTGCAGGGCGTGGGGGCGCAGGGTTTCGATCCGTCGACGTTCACCGATTTCGGCGATATTTTGGGCGACCTGTTCGGTTTCGGCGACTTGTTCGGCGGCGCCGGGCGGCGCGGCGGCGGACGCACTCGCGCGCAACGCGGCGAAGATCTTCGTTATGACCTGGAAATGTCGCTCGAGGATTCCATTCGCGGGCTGAGCGTTGAGATTCAGGTGCCGCGCATGGATCTTTGTTCGCGTTGCCAGGGAAGCGGCGCCGAAAAAGTGGACGGCATGACCACCTGCCCGATGTGCCACGGACGGGGCGAAGTGGTTTATCAGCAGAGCTTCCTCCAGATTCGACGCACCTGTTCGCAGTGCGCCGGGCGCGGCCAGATTGTACGGCGTCCCTGCACCCAATGCAAGGGCGAACGCCAGATGCGGACCGAGCGAAAACTGAAAGTCACCATTCCGGCCGGCGTGGATTCAGGCACGCATCTGAAACTGGCTCACGAAGGGCAGTCGGGCTTTAACGGTGGTCCGGCCGGCGATTTGTATGTCGTGATCAAGGTGAAGGAACATCCCATTTTCGAGCGGTCGGGAGACGATCTGCTGTGCACCGTTCCGATCAACGTGGCGCAAGCCGTGCTCGGAACGGCGATCAATCTGCTGACCTTTGACGGTCTGGAGCAAGTGAAAATCCCGGAGGGCGTTCAGACCGGAGCGCGCATCCGTCTGAAGAATCTCGGAGTGCCACGCCTGCAAGGCAGCGGGCGGGGCGATTTGTTCGTGCAAGTGGATGTGAGGGTCCCAGGCAAGCTGACGCGCGAGCAGCGCAAGCTCTTCGAGCAGCTTCGTGAAACGCTGCCCGAAGAGAACGAGCCGCACGAGAAGGGCCTGCTCGATAAAGTGAAAGATTATTTCGCCTAGGCTGCTCCCGCTTGGGGTACGTTGAGACGCCCGGTCCGCTCCAGCCACAAGTGAAGCATTTTTGCGAAATCCTGGATCTCCCTGGAGGTCCATAGTTCCTCTACCGTGCACTTCATTTTTCGTCGCCAGTTAGGATATTCCGTGGTGCTCCCCGGCAGGTTTTGTTGCTCGGCCTGCTTCAAAAGGTCTTCCTGATTCAGCACCATCAGCTTGGAAGGCGCCGACGCCAGAAAGCCTACGATGGCGTTGTGCAGCTCGCCCGTCAACTCGGGAACCTGCGCCTGATCGCGCGGGAACCACTCTGGCAGCAGCTTGAGATCGATGAGCAGATCCAGCAGCTTTTGCTTTTCCCGCGCCCGGTCGGCGCGCATGCTCTGGTAGGCGCCGTCATCGGGCAGCAGACCGGCTTCGCGCCGCGCATCGATATCGCGGGCCAGCCAAAAGCCCGCGAGCGTCGGCAGATCGTGCGTGGTGGCCGATACCAGCGCATCGCGCGGATAATCCTGGGGCGCCCGGAACCGGCCGTTGTCTTGTTCGAAATACAACAGGCGATAGCTCAAAATTCCGAATCGATGCAGCACTTCGCGCGCCTCGTCCGGCACCGTGCCAAGGTCCTCGCCGATCACGATCACCCGGTTGCGCACGCTCTCCAGGGCGAGAATCGAAAGCAGGTTTTCGAAACGGTCGCGCACGTAGGTCCCAACGGTAGCCTCCATACCGTCTGGAATCCAGTACAGCCGAAAAAAGCGCATCACGTGATCGATGCGCAACGCTCCCCCATGCCGGCAGTTCTTCCGGATGGACTCGGCAAACAGGCAGTAACCGTCCTCGACGTGGCGGTCCGAGTTCGGCGGCGGAAAGCCCCAGTCCTGGCCTTTGGGCGAGAAGCCGTCGGGCGGCGCGCCCACCCGGCACCCGGAAACGAAGAACTCGCGATGGGCCCAAAGATCGGAACCGAAGCGATCCGCGGCCAGCGCCAGGTCGTGGTAAAGCCCGATGCTCAGGCCGCGCTCGACAGCATGTTGCTGCGCGGCCGCCAGCTGCAGATCGAGCTGCCACTGAACATATTTGTAGAACAGAACGCTGCGCCAGTGTTTTCGAGCGAAGGCTTGCGTGGCCGCCGATGCGGGGTCCTGGTATTGCTCCGGCCAGCCCCTCCAGTTCCAGACATCCGGGCACTGTTTGTGGATATTCTGATCGAGCGCGGAGTGCACGGCAAAACGATGCAGCAGGTCGCCTTCACGCTCGATATAGTGCTTCAGCTCAGCCGCGCGCGGAGTCCCGTCGCGCCATTCATCCAGAAACGCCTGGAACAACAGCTTCAGGAAGCGCAGCTTCAGGGTGTACACGCGCTCGTATTCCACGAGCTCCGTGTTGCGCAGCGCGGCAATTTCTTTCTGCACGCCGGGCGACTGGAATAGGGCCGCGGCTCGAGAGGATGCAGCGAAGTCGGGGATGGCTTCGATATCCAGGTAGATCGGATTGCGATAGTAGATGGAGTTGGGAAGGTACGGGCTGGTGTTATAGGGTTGGCGATTGGCAATCGCGTGCAGCGGGTTGAGAGCGATGAAGCTGGTTCCGGTGCGCTCCACCACCCAGTCTGTCAGAGCTTTCAGATCGGTGGTGTCGCCACATCCCCAGTTCCGTTGGGAGCGCAATCCAAAAAGGCTGATGGCAATTCCGGCGGCTCGGGTGGCGTCGAGCCACGGCGGCTCAAAGGCCCGGCTCGGACAGACGATCAGGCGCGAGGGACGCGAGACGTCTCCAGCCATCTCCAGCGTTATCTGGTGATAGCCCAAAGGAAGATCGTCGGGAAGTCTAATGTGCCGGGCCGCCGTCGTCTCGCCAGGCGCAGTGGCCAGTGTTATCGCCAATTCAATCGCGCTTCCGCCTTCGAGCTTGATTCGCAGAGTGGCGCTGTCGTCAATGTGGCTCTCAGGCATCGAAACGGGGACTTCGTGCGGCGTCCTTCCAGCGGTAAGAAAAATGACGGGAGCGAGCGGGTAGCGTTTCTGGCGCTGACTGCGGAGCTCCATGGCCTCACGGAGTGAATCGCTAGACCGGGTGTCGGCGCCCAGCGATGTCAGGATCGCGGTTTCTAACTCCGCCGAGGCATGATGCTGATGGCCCCAGATATCCCAGTAATCGGTTTCGATACCCCAGGCGCGCGCAGCCTGTTCGATCTCGCTCGCATCGGGTGGATTGGGGCGATCCTGCATGTGATAATAGGATCGTGGATCGCGAGCCCAAGTTTCAACCTAGTCTTCCGAGCGAGCTCTTCGCGCGCATCGATAACGAGGATGCCGCCAGCGTTCCAGAGGGTATCGTCACTACTACGATTGGCAAAGCGATCAATTGGGGCCGCAAGAATTCCATTTGGCCCATGTCATTTGGTCTGGCTTGCTGCGCCATCGAGATGATGTCGATGATCGGATCGCGTTTCGACATTTCGCGCTTTGGCGCCGAAGTGATGCGTGGGTCGCCGCGCCAGTCCGATCTGATGATTATCGCGGGGCGAGTCTCGAACAAGATGGCCCCCGTGATCCGCCGCCTGTATGAACAGATGCCCGAGCCCAAGTGGGTTATCTCCATGGGCGCTTGCGCAACTTCGACAGGGGTTTTCAGCAATTACGCTTTGATCCCGGTGAACCAGGTAATCCCGGTAGATGTATATGTTCCTGGATGCCCTCCGCGCCCCGAGCAGCTCATTTATGCGATCATGTTGCTGCAAAAGAAGATCGAGGCCGATAAAGGGACTACTCTCAAGGTCCTGAACCTGGCGTAACTGCCCTCCCCACACGTCCCGTTAGGATCTCTCCTCAAATTTCTCAGCCCCTTGCCGATGAGGATTAAAAGGCAAGTTCATGGCAATTGGGATCAGCTCTATCCAACCGGCCGCTATCACGCCTGCGGTTTCGTCGCAGGTATCGGTCGAGGAGGCTGCCCAGCGCAGACAATTGCTGCAGGCGGCCCAGTCCGTCAACGATAGTGGAGTTCTCGGGCAAAACCAGTTGGTTTTCGTGCTTGATCGCCAGACCCACCGGGCGGTAATCCGCGTGGAAGACCGGACCACTCACCAAGTTGTCTCGCAGATACCGCCCGAATACGTCTTGCGGCTGGCCCAGGACCTGGGCAGTTCGGCGCAAGTAACTGCCTTGGACGACGATACGTAAAGAGAATGCGCAACCATGGATACCAAAATTACTTCGACGACGAAGTCTTAGCCGCCAGTCCTTTGAAACTGATCGAGATGCTTTATGGCGCTACGCTCGATTCCATCGCGGCCGCGCGCCGTCATATTCGGAACCGGGATATTCGTGCGCGGGCTCGAGCAATTAACAGGGCGATTAGGCTTATTGCTGAGCTATCACAATCGTTGAATCACGAAGCTGACGGCGTTCTTAGCCGGAACTTGGCGGGCCTGTATGGATATGTCGGGCGGCTGCTGATTGAAGCAAACGCCAAGCAGATCGAAGCTCCTCTGGCCGAAGCGGAAGCCCTGTTGTCTACCCTCGCCGAGGCGTGGAGGGCTTGTGTCCCTGCGATGTCCGAACCTGGTTTTCTCAATGGAGACCTTCTTCGACCCGAGGCCTCTCACGTGCCTACCCCTTTAGTGGGCATCTCCTCTAAGTGAGCGTCTCGTTTAAGTGAGCGTCTCCTTTAAATGAGCATCGATGAGAGCATTGGCTACCGATTGGGCTGGAACGTCGTAGTTCCCGGACTGCACTTGCAGACGGAGCTGTTCGATTCTTCCGGGATCGGGCGCGGCCAGTGCCTGCGCCGTTTGAGAGACTTGCGCCTGGTCGGAGCCGACCGAGGATTCTTTCTCTGAGGAGCGTGCTGGAGCCGTTGGGCCGGCCTTCTCTGTGCTCTGCGTTGAAGCAGTCCGATTCAGATCATCGATTCGCATGATTGGTAAGTCCCGCAACGACCATCTTAGCGAGCCCCAGCCCGCCGCTCGCGGACAAAGCCTGTGCGAGTTGCTGCTCTCCTAGTTCTACCATGGTAGAGTTTGTCTCATCTTGTTCGTCGCCGTCCCCCGTCATCCCGCCACCCGACTCGCGCGCCGATTTCAGCATCTGAGCGATCAACAGCGCTTCAAAGTCCATCGCAGCCTTCCGAATCTTCTCCGGTGTGTCCTTGGACGAAGAGGGAGAGGAGGATGCAGATGAAGAGGCGGAGCGCAAGGCATAGCCGGATGTTAGGGCTTGCGAAGCGCGAGCAGCGAACAGAGCTTGCGCGGAGGGGATCGGCATGAATTAGAGTACCTCCAGTTCGGCTTGCAGAGCTCCCGCAGCCTTCAAACTCTGCAGTATTGCGATGATGTCCCGAGGGGTCGATCCGATCGCCATCAGCGCCCGTACCAGTTCCTCCACGCTGGCGCCTTGCTCCAGCACGATGTTCTTGGCCTTCTCTTCCTTGGCGGAGACGGCCACGTCCGCCGTCACGGTGGTTTGTCCAGCGGACAGCGGAGGCGGCTGCGAGACCCTTTCGGTGGTTTGAATCTCCACCGTCAAGGCTCCATGCAGAATCGCGACTGGCGCGATCCTGACGTCCTTGCCCATGACAATGGTGCCGGTGCGTTCATCCAGCACAATCCGCGCCGGCCGGTCTGCTTCTACCAGAACGTTTTCGAGTTCACTGAGGAACTCGACGGTCCTCGAAACGTAAGCCGCCGGTGTATCCACCGAAACCAAACCGGAATTCTCCGCCTTGGCCGGCCGCACGGTGTCAGTTCCGAATCTCTCGTTAATGGCTGCCATGATCCTAAGTGCAGTTGTAAAGTCCTCCTGGCGTAGTTGCAGCTTGATGTGCCCGCCCGGAGAAACCGAGGGCGCGAGTTTCTCTACAATCGCACCATTCGGGATCCGGCCCGCAGTGGGATGATTGAGCCCCTTAGTATTTCCACCCCGCGCCACCAGAAAGCCACCCGTGATCACCGATCCCTGGCCCACGGCGTAGACCTGTCCATCCGAGCTCTTTAAAGGAGTTAGAACCAGGATGCCCCCTTGTAGGTTCGTGCTATCGCCCACGGCCGCTACCGTAATATCGATCCGGGTTCCGGGCTGTGCAAACGGCGGGAGTTCGGCAGTCACAATAGCTGCCGCAGTATTGCGTACCTGGATGAGCGTAGGCGAGACTTCCACGCCCATGCGCGCCAGGAGATTCGTGAGACTCTGGATGGAGAAGACGGTTTGCTGCGAGTCACCGGTGCGGTTCAGACCGACCACGATACCGAACCCGACGAGTTGATTGTCCCGGACCCCCTCAATCGATACCAGATCTTTGAGCCGCGTACGCTGGTTGGCTGCCTCAACCGGCAAGATGATAAGAAAGCACAGGATCATAATGGAATGCATGGTTTTAGAAGGGAAGCAGTCCTAACAGCAGCCTATACAGCACAAACGGCCGCTTGACGGCGTCATTCACCACGCCTTTACCGTTCACCGAGATCTCCATGCGCGCGACGCGATCTGACGGTACCGAATTCTGGGTGAGGTCCTCAGGCCGAACGATTCCCTGAATAGTGATGACCTGTTTGTCGGCGTTCACCGAGATCTGCTTTTGCCCCTTCACCACTAAATTGCCGTTGGGCAGAACAGCCGTCACCTCAGCCGTGATGGTAGTCGAGAGAGTAGTTCCGCGGCTGGTAGTTCCTTGACCCTGCAGTTGTGTGTTGTTGGAGGCGTTGGCGAGATTAGAGAGTGCGCCGGTGGCGCTCTTTGGCCCTGCCAGAGCGGTGACCGCCGCGCTCACGCTCGATTTTCGGGCCGTATTGGTCACGCCGGTGGACACAGCCGACGAATTGTCCAGGACCACAATTGTGATCAGGTCATAGAGCTGGCTGGCGCGCACGTCTCGGACGGCGTCAGACAGGCGGCCATTCGGAAAATACAGCGAACCGGGCGTGGCGCCAGCCAACTGGCGTGACTTATCGTTCACCTCTTGAACGTGTTGATCCAAAGTGGGTGGTGGTGTGGTGGTCGGAGCTTTCCTAGCGGATAGTGGAGCACCGAGCAGGACCAGCCACATTCCAGTGAATATTGCCGGTCTCATAACGCGGACTCCGTCGAAGGAACCACTTTGACGCGCCCCCGTTCTTCGATAAGAGCACGAAAGGTTCTCCCGCTCGAAGGATTGTGGACTAGGATGCTTTCCCCCTTCGTTCCCGAAGACTGCGCTATAGCGTCGAGAGTGATGGTTGCAGCGCCATTGACCACTGTGACGTGCACCGTTTCCCCTCGGAGTACGTCCCGAGGATCGTCCAATGCCTCAGGCACAATCCTCTGTCCGGCCGCCATCGCCCGGCGCGCGACTTTATCGACGATCACCGAGAGGGATGAAAGTGGCGATTCAGGAAACGGGAATTGTGCCATACGAACGGTGGCGATCTGCGCGGCGCCAATCACTGCTCCTCTTGGAATCGCCTCTTTGGCCAGGAAGATCTCCCGGTCCACCGAAATTCGGACTTTGGCCCACACGTCGAGGCTATTCCGATCGTCGAAAAGGAGCTTACCCCGCCAAATCACAGGGGCTTGCGGGCTGCTGGCGGCCGGCTTGTTCAACTCCGCAAGTTGGAAGACCACCCGGCCCGGAGGGACAAGTTTGTTGCTGAATTCCAGGACTTCAAGGCGCGCTGCGGGAGCATTGAGAGCCGAGATCATCGCCGCTCTCACGTCCTGCAGGGAAAGCGGATGCGTTATTCGCTCGACACACACGCTGGGGGCCGCATCCCCGAGGGGGAAGCTGAGCGCATTGCGGCGAGCCACCAAAAGGATGTCGCGCGAGGTCAGAGTCCGGAGGGTACCAGGCCAGGGCGCAAACCCAATGACCTCGTCCGGATCGAGCGCTTGAAACAACGGTACAGCTGTAGAAAGGTCTCTCGCAACGATTTTGCCGGCAGGCACGTCGACACAGGCGGCGCGCGCCAAGCCGGCAACAATAACAAGGATGGCAGCAATTTTCATTGGGTGACGTTGTTGATTTGCTGATACATTTCATCGGCCGCCTTCACTACTTTGGAGTTCGCCTCATAGGCCCGCTGGCTCACGATCATGTTCACGAATTCCTCGACCACGCTCACGTTGGAACCTTCCACGTACCCCTGCATCAGGGTGCCCAAACCCTCCTGTCCGCCCGGGTTGGCTACCGTGGCATTCCCGGACGCATCGGTGGGTTCGAAAAGGTTTTGGCCGATGCTGTTCAAGCCGGCGGGGTTCGGGAATAAGGCCAGCTGAATCTGTCCAGCCACGGTGGAGGTAGTTTGCCCAGGCTGCGTGTAAGTAACGGTCCCGTCTCCCGCAATCGTAATGGTTTGGGCTTGGGAGGGTATCGTGATCTGCGGCTGAATCAGATTGCCGCTGGAGGTGACCAGGTTGCCATTGGCATCGAGTTGGAAACCACCGTCGCGCGTGTAGGCGATCTGGCCAGTGGGCTGCAGCACTTGAAAAAAGCCGTTGCCTTGGATCACCAGATCCAGCGGATTATCGGTCTCCTGAAAGTTGCCTTGGGAGAAAATGATCTCATTGGAAGCTGTCCGAGTCCCTAGCCCGATTTGCAAGCCGCTTGGGACGATAGTCTGTGCTCCCGCGGCGGCGCCAGGTTGTACCAGACTTTGGTACATCAAATCCTGGAATTGCGCCCTCCGCATCTTAAATCCGTTGGTACTGGAATTCGCTAAATTGTTTGCAATATTATCGATGTTGGTTTGCTGCGCATTCATTCCACTAGCCGCGCTGTAAAGAGCTCGAATCACTTGTGCATTCCTCCAGTTGTTTCAATCCTGAATTAAGGAGCTTGCTGATCCTCCGGCTGCATCAGGAGCCGACCTTAGCGACCTCTTCCACCGCGCGCCGGTTCATGTCGGCGCCAATCGTGAGTGCTTTCTGGAGGGCCTCGAACTGACGCAAGATGGTCACCAGCCGCGACGCGGAATGGGCCGAGTCTGAGTTGGCTTTCTCCAGTTGGCCCTGCCGGACCTCCGTTTGGGGGGCCGGGGCTGGAGTCGTGCTAGAGACACTTCGGAAGTAGTTGCCGCCGCGCTTTGTGAGCACCTTAGGATCGTCGAAATCGACCACGGCGATTCGCGAGATTTGCTGACCGTCCTGCAGGACGTTTCCGTCCGGCAAGACCTCGATAGTTTTCGAGCTATCCAGCAGAATAGGCTTCCCATCGCTTCCTTGAACGGCGTAGCCATCCAGAGTCTCAAGCTGGCCCGTCAGCGAAAAACGAAGACTCCCACCTCTTGTATAGACCGGCCCCGTCGGCGTGCTCGCTACAAAAAATCCTTTACCGCTTAACGCCAGGTCCATCGAATTACCGGTAGGAAGTAGGGCGCCCTGCGCGAAGTCAGTCCAACGATTTTGCACCACCGGGAGGATAGCTGGATTAGTGCCGTCCGGCGAGTCTGCTGCTTCCGGTGAGACATAAAGATCGTACGCCTCTTGATCGGCTTTGAAGCCAGCGGCCGATTCATTGGCGAGATTGTTGGCAAGCATATCCAGGCTTTCGATCCTGGCTCGAATCCCGCTGGCTGCGGCTGCCGTCAGTGCGTCCATATTTAGTTCTTCGTCGCTGGAAAAGCAAAGGCAATTCTCTGGCCGATCTTAAACCGCCTCATTATCCATGAAAGATTGGCGATAAGTACGTTGTAGTAGCGCCGCAATGAGACAAAAATGTGTCAAAACGGGATTCGCGCCAAATTGGCGTCGGTGTCTGCTGCTCCAACTCCTTGAAGCGATGAGTGGGCAGGTTGGCCAGCCTCGTGCATTCCGTTGACACGTGAACGTTGCCGGCATCGAGATCACATCTCCCGCAAGACCGACAGGATTAGCGCGCACCGCTGAAGCTTCTGTCTCCTCAGTTTCTGCGGGACACCTCCCTGGCTTCTCATCTTTGTTGAGCGGTCTTCTCGATCAATCTGGAATAGCGGCCTTTGATGAGGCCGCAGCCTGGTCGGTCAAGCGAAATGGCACAGCGTTGTTTCCACAGGCGCCTTCGACGCCAGAGGGGGTTATGAATTCACAGGGGGCCTCAACAAAAAACAAGGGGACGAAACTCGGGAACGCGGCAGTCCCCGTTCCCCAGGCCGGCGCGCTTTCCCCTACCGCGCAACGTTCGACTCTTGTGCTGATTCAGAGCGCAGCTATGGTCGCAGGCCGCGTAGGCGATGACGGAACTCCCACGCTGTCTCGCGGCCACGCCGGCTCCGTTGGCGCAGAGCAACCGCAAGCGGGAGCACTCCCAAGTTTGCTGCCAACCGACATCGCGCCCCCAGGTTCGGGCCCGAACAAGACACCCCTCGGGTCGGGTGGCAATGTCGCCTTCGCGCTTCAGCTAACCTGGCAACCTTCGCGAGGCGCTACCCAAGCGATGGGGATGCAATCGGGGGCAGCTGCAACAACGGCTCGACCTCCGGATCCGATTCATTTAGACAATGTCATTAGCTTGCCGTTTCAGCCATCGGGTCGTAGCTTGGGTGCGGCCACTGGCGATGCGGTCCCCGCAGAAAGTCCAGAGGTCCGGACTGCAGCGCGGGTTGGTCCAGAATCCTTGCGTGGAGACGGCATCCCCGCCGGCCAGAGTATTCCCACAGGCGCGAGTTCCATGATTCCAGATGGAACGCGCCCTCTCGAAGCATCAGACGGGACTAAACCGTCGCAAATCAGTCTGAGTTCTCCATCGCCGAAACGTGGGGCGCCTACTGGACTGAGTTTTTCGACCGAGGCCTCTTCAAAATCAACAGCTTCAGTTGAAGCTTCTGAGATCCCATTCGAGGGCAATCCGCAAGATCCCATGGCCGCTCCGGTCCCGGTCATTCAGAAAACGGACCCTGAAAGTGGCCGCTTGAGCGCAAGCCATAGTTCCACCGTGCCCGAAGCTCGGGCGGATACGGAAGGGTCGTCCGTGCTTCCGTCCGACCAAGTGGAAGGCCCATTGACCGAAGCAAACCCCTCCCTGCAGTTGTCTCGCGCGACGACCGGACTCCCCGCCGTCCACCCCGGAACATCGATGGCAGGAACAGCAATGAATGATTCGCAGAGCGCGATGACTCCGGCAGCTGAAAACTCAGAATCCGACGGGAAAACGCCAAGGGTTCCGCCCCAACCAAAATCGGCCCAAATCCCAAGTGATCATGAACATGCGGGGCTGCTCACCGATTCCACGTTGCTTAGCCCGGCTAAGGAGCCGGGTGGTGCGCTGCAGGCGCGAGCGAAACCATCGGCGCCCCTGCCTGCGCCAACCTCGACCGTTTCACCGGAATCGGAACCAGACAGTCCCAAAGCATCACAACCCGTCCATGAGATCTCGCTTCGGCTGGCGTTGGCGGCATCGCCGCAGGTTGATGTGCAGGTAGCCGAGCGCGCCGGGAAGATCCAGGTGTCCGTGCGCACTGCGGACCCGGATCTCGCGAGATCTTTGCAGGGTAACTTGGGCGAACTGGTGGGCCGTTTGGAGCAGAAGGGTTTCACGGCCGACGTGTGGGCTCCGGTTGCAGCACAACACGGTGGCTTAGTAGTCCGGGAGCCTTCAACTTCGGCCGACCGTCAGGGCCAGCCTGACAATTCGGGCTCTCACGGCGGACAGCCAGGTTCACAAAACGGGCAGCAGGAATCGAACCAGCGGCAGCCGGAACCTTGGGAAGCGCAGTTCGAAGAGATGCTCTTGACGCCCAACTCGACAACCCCAGCCAGCACCTAAGAGCGGAGGCTCAATGACACCCACATCAAGCAGCGGAACCAGCCCGGCGGCCCCGTCGTCCGGCTCCCAATCCTCATCACAGTCCAGCAACGCTGCACTCGGCTCGCTAACCAACGAACAGACCTTTCTGCAGTTGCTGGTCGCGCAATTGCAGAATCAAGATCCTACGGCGCCACAGGATGGCACTCAATTCGTATCCCAGCTGGCGCAATTTAGCTCGCTCGAACAAGAGATTCAGATGCGCACGGACCTGGATAGCATCAATAATACCTTGACCGCCGATTCCGCGGCCGCGCAGCCGCCGTCATCAGCAACCACGCAATCCTAAGGAGCAATGCATGTCATCATTCTCGACCGCACTTTCGGCGCTTTCCGCTTTTTCAACCGCCATCGATGTGACAGGCAATAATCTCGCGAATCTAGATACCATCGGGTTCAAAGCCAGTGAGGTTTCCTTTCACGACCTGGTGACCCAGTCCATCAGTGCTGGTCTCGGAAACACCCAGGTTGGATTCGGAGTCGGTACGCCGACTACTGAAGCGCTCTTTACACAAGGCGCTCTGCAGACTACCGGCGGCACGCTGGATGCCGCCATTCAGGGCGACGGCTTCTTTGTGATTCAGGGATCAGATGGGTCCACCGAATACACCCGCGCTGGAAACTTCCAGACCGATGAGAACGGAAATCTCGAGACGGCGACAGGTCAGTCAGTGCAGGGGTGGACGGAAGTCGGCGGCGTTCTGAACACCAACGCGCCTCCTGGCAACATTACGATCCCAACCGGGACAGTACAGCCGCCGGTGGTAACACAGAACTTCTCGTTCGACATGAATCTGAACGCTGCGGCCACGCCTGGATCAGCCAACGCCACCTTTGCAACGTCCGTCACTGTTTACGACTCGCTCGGCAATTCCCACGTGGTGACGGCTACCTTCACGCAGGACCCGACTGTCGCTGGCCAGTGGGATTACTCCATCGGCATCCCGGATGCTGACGTTGCAAATCCGCCGGCGACACCCCTGACGGGTAGCATCAACTTCAACTCCAGCGGTGTTTTGACGACGCCCGCCCCAACCGATCCGGCACCGCAATTGGCGATTACCGGCCTTGCGGACGGAGCCGCCGATATGACTCTCAACTGGAACTTATATAACGGCGCAACGCCGCGCATCACTCAGTTTGCCCAGCCTTCCTCGGTGTCAGCCGTAGCACAGGACGGAGCAGCCGCGGCTCAGTTGACAACCGTTGCGATCGCCACCGGCGGTCAAATTCTTGCGCAATTCTCCAATGGCCAGCAAACCGTGGTCGGCCAACTGGCCATGGCTACGGTGCGTAATCCGGACTCGCTGCTCGCGGTTGGCAACAACAACTACCAGCTCAGCGCGCTCTCGGCGCTCCCAGCCGTGGGACTTCCCGGAACGGGAGGGCGTGGAACGGTGCAGGGCGGATCGGTGGAGTCTTCGACCGTCGATGTCGCCACCGAGTTCACCAACCTGATCATCTACCAGCGTGGCTACGAAGCCAACTCCAAAGTGATCGATGCGGTCGACGAATTGAGCCAGGACACCATCAACTTGATCAAGTGAGATTTAAATCGTGTCTCCTCTCGAACAAATCGCGGATCTTGCCGATGTCCCGGTGGACGTGGAGGTGGAATTAGGCCATCGGGTCATGACCATAGCGCAAATCTTGGAGTTGGGCCCGGAAAGCGTGATCCGCATTGCCCGCTCGGCGGGCGACAACATCGACATCCTGGTGGGCGCGACGCTGATCGGCTATGGCGAAATTGTAATCATCGAGGACGCGGTAGGGGTTCGAATCACCGACTTTCGGCAGGAGGAATAGCTGGTCGGCAACTATGGACATTGTTCGACAGTCGTTTGTCATTGTGGTCGTATTCGCTCTGTTGTGGACGGCCCTATCGTTTCTACGCAAGAAAGGTTGGGCAAAGATGCCAAGCTGGGCCGGGATCCGGCGAACCAAAACAGCGTCGGGTCTGCTGGAATCGCGCGGCAAACTGATGCTGACCGCGCGGCACTCCATTCATCTGATCCGGATCGGCGAGCGGAACATGATAATAGCACTCCATCCGGATGGCGTCACTTTCCTCGGTGACGTTCTGCCCGCAGCCGACGGTAAGCGGAAGGAAATGGCAACCTCTTGAAGCACTTGATTCGCTTGCTCTTGGGCACGTCCCTGCTGATGAATCCTTTGCTGGCCCAGGGCCCCGGTTCTTTCCTGGGAGTCTCTTTTGCGCCATCCAAAGGATCGGTTTCTGTGAGCGTGCCGATGCAGATCATCATACTGCTCACTGTGCTGGCCGTCTTGCCGGCGGTGGTTATGTCGCTCACTCCTTTCCTTCGCATCACTGTGGTGCTGCACTTCCTCCGGCAGGCTTTAAGCACCCAGGGAACGCCCTCCAATCAGGTTCTGATTGGTCTGGCCCTTTTCTTGACGTTGGTGATCATGCAGCCAGTGGTAACGGACATGTATCACAAGGGATGGGAGCCGCTCGAGGCCGGACAGGCCACCTGGCAACAGGCCTGGGACGATGGTTCGCAGCCGTTGAAATCCTTCTTGCTGCGCTATGTCCGCGAAAAAGACATTCGCCTATTTCTGGATATCTCCCATACTCCGGCGCCGCATGATCGGTCTGGGCTCGGGTTGGGAGTGCTGATGCCGGCCTACGTGCTTTCCGAACTGAAAACCGGCTTTCAGATTGGCGCCATCCTCTTCCTGCCGTTCTTGATCATCGATTTGGTGGTTGCGTCGGTGACGTTATCCATTGGCATGGTGCAATTGCCGCCGGTTATGCTGTCCGCTCCATTCAAGATTCTCTTGTTTGTGTTGGTGGACGGATGGAATCTGGTAATCGGGTCCCTAATGCGGAGTTTTTATTCGGCATGACTCCGGAATTGGCCGTCCACATATTCCGGCAGACGCTCATGGAGACATTTTGGATGAGCCTCCCGCTGCTGGCGATTGGCTTGGCGGTCGGCATTGCGGTCAGCCTGCTCCAGGTGCTCACTTCGATTCAGGACACCAGCTTCGGCGCCGTGCCTCGGCTGATGGCGTTTCTGGTGGGTGTGCTGTTGATGCTGCCTTGGATGACCTCCCGTCTCATCGCTTTTACGAGCTTGCTCTTGAGCGATTTTGGCCGCTATGCACGCTGAGCTTACCTTCCAACTCGCCACGCTCTATGGTTTCCTGCTGGCAATGGCCCGGGTGTCCGGCGTCGTCGTCTTCGTGCCGATCCCGGGTTTCTCCGCTGGTCCAGACGCTAGCCGGGTGGTCTTGGCTTTGGCTCTGACCATCGCAATGTTTCCAGCGTGGCCAACGCTTGCCACGCAAAATGGACCCGCGTTGCCCGCTGGACGGCTGCTCGGAATGCTCTGCGAGGAAAGCTCATTCGGAGTGACGGTGGGTTTGGCCGTCTCGTTCCTGCTGGAAGGGCTACAGCTGGCGGCCCAAGTGCTGGGGTTGCAGGCTGGATATTCCTACGCCTCCACCGTCGATCCCAGCACGCAGGCCGACACCACCACACTTCAGCTCATGGCGCAGCTGCTAGCCGGTATGCTTTTTTTCACGATGGGGTTTGACCGCCAAGTTCTCCAAGCCCTGGCGAAGAACCTGGAAACTTCGGCAGGGTCCGCCTTCTCGCTCGCGGGGAGCGTCGCAACTGCGCAAGCCGTGGAGGCGATTGTGCGCTTAGGCACGGCGATCTTTAGCACGGGGCTACAACTCGCGATGCCCGTGCTTGCGCTGCTGGTGCTACTGGACATCGCGTTCGCGGTGCTTGGCCGGCTGCACGCGCAGCTGCAACTTCTATCGCTCTCTTTTGCCATCAAGATGCTGACGGCCTTGACCCTGCTCGCCGGCGTGCTATCGGTGTATCCGGCCAT
>JBEKLB010000023.1:0-29147 GCA_050010415.1 Bryobacteraceae bacterium
CCATGATGCCGGCTTTGATGGCTTGCACGTCGTCGCCCATGCCCGGCACCAGCACCACCACCGTTACATCTGCGAGTTTCGCCACTTCCACTTCATCCTGGCCCACGCCCACCGTTTCCACCAGAACCACGTCTTTGCCCGCGGCATCCAGCAGCAGCGCCATGTCGGTAGTGGCAGCGGCCAGCCCGCCGAGATGTCCGCGCGTAGCCATGGAACGGATGAATACACCCGAGTCCGCGTGATGGCTGAGCATGCGGATGCGGTCGCCGAGGACTGCGCCGCCCGAGTAAGGGCTGGTGGGATCCACCGCGAGAACTCCAACCGCTTGGCCCTCGCGCCGCAGCTCCCCTACCAGACGATCCGTCAGTGTGCTTTTTCCCGCGCCCGGCGCGCCAGTGATTCCAAGCACCTTGGCCTTGCCGGTATGCGGAAACAATTCCGTCAGCAATGCTTCAGCGCCGGGAGAGCGATTTTCGACCAGAGTGGCTGCGCGGGCGAGTGATCGCAGGTCGCCAGCCAGGATTTTTTCCGCCCATTCCGTCATTGGCCGGTCAAGCGTCGCTCTTGAGGAGCTGACGCGCAATCACCAGGCGCTGGATCTCACTGGTGCCTTCGCCAATGGTGCACAGCTTGACGTCGCGATAGAATTTTTCGACCGGATAGTCCTTGATGAACCCGTTGCCACCATGGATCTGCACCGCCTCGCTGGTCGCGCGCACCGCGATCTCGGACGCAAACAGCTTCGCCATGGACGATTCCTTGGTAACGCGCTGTCCATGATCTTTCATCCATCCCGCACGATAAGTGAGCAGACGCGCAGCGTCGATCTCGGTAGCCATGTCGGCGAGTTTGTTTTGGATGGACTGAAACTCCGAAATGGGCCGTCCGAACTGTTTGCGTTGCTTGGAGTATTTCAGCGCGGCTTCGTACGCGCCCTGCGCCGTGCCCACCGAAAGCGCCGCAATCGAGATACGACCGCCGTCCAGGATACGAAGGCTGTCGACAAATCCTTCGCCTTGCTTGCCTAGCAGTTGCGATTCGGGCACCCGGCAATCGGTGAAGATCACCTCGCCGGTGGCGCTGGCTCGCATCCCGAGCTTGTTTTCCTTCTTGCCGAACCGAAACCCGGGCACGCCATTTTCCAGAATGAACGCTGAAACTCCGTGTTGCGACGCGGCGCGTTCGGTGACCGCCATAGCGACGCAGACGTTGGCGTAACCGGAATTCGTGGTGAATACCTTGCTCCCGTTCAGCACCCAGCACGAGCCGTCTTTCACACCCTTGGTTCGCATGCCCGCGGCATCCGAGCCCGATTCCGATTCGGTGAGTGACCAGGAACCGATCCACTCGCCCGTAGCGAGCTTCGGAATGTATTTGCGCCGCTGCTCCTCGCTGCCTGCAATGAAGATGTGATTGGTACAAAGAGAATTGTGCGCGGCCACGATCAGGCCCACCGAGGGATCGATACGCGAGAGTTCCTCGATGATGATGGAGTACTCAATGTAGCCCAGCCCGGCCCCACCCAACTCCTCGGGAAAAATGACACCCAGGAACCCCAGCTCCCCCGCTTTCTTGACCACATCCAGCGGGAAGATCGCCTCTTCGTCCCATTCCAGGACGTGTGGGCGGATTTCCTGCTCGGCAAATTCTCGGACGCTCTTGCGAAGCTGAATCTGCTCCGGCGTGAAGTCAAATTCCATGGGGGTAGGGAGGCATCCCTAATCCCATAGTACCAAGCTGTACCTGCGCCGGGTCACTTAAGCGAAGTCACCTGAGCGAAGTCACGCAGCCTGAGTGCCCTCACGCAGGCCGGGTTTCCGGACCTTACCGAACGATCTTGTTGAGATCCTCCGGCACAATGTGCTGCCATCCGTCGATCGGCTTCCCGTCCGGCCCTAGGACACACCAACTCCGTATTCGGCTTCCCGAAAGATATTCAAATCGGTCGCCCCGTGCATCGAAGACGTCCAATTCGCCGGCTGCATTGCGTTCAATCCGGCCCGCAGTGAGCCGCCCCCTCACTCCGCTGTCCGCCAGCACATACACCAACCCCGCCTCGCCAGACAGAACCATTACGGCGAGTTCTTAAGCAGTTTTTTGGCCCAAATCTAATCGGGCGGCTGGTAGTTGTGCAACAGATCCTGGTAGCCGTTCATCGCCAGGCGGCACGCCGGATCGGAGCCGGCAAACCGCGCGCGGTGCCAGGTTTGTTTGGGCGTGTACACGATGTCGCCCTGGTCGGCAATGAAGATCGGCAATGACCCGATTTTGTACTCCATCTGGCCCAGTAGGATGAACCAGAATTCGGGCGATTCCTCATGGAAATGGCCCTTATTCGCGTCGGTCACGGGAGCCTGCTTCTTCGGATCGCCGATGATGATGTTGGCCACGGCGCGATCGTCCGCGATGAACCGCCGCTGCTTTTCCGTTCCAGCCACCACCGCGTTGAAATCGATGTACGGCTTGTTGCCTTGATCGTACTTGCCCCGCCCTTCGATCCGCACCTTCACGAAGTTGGTGCCATCCAGCGGCACTGGCGTTTCATCCACGGGATACATGGTCTGCGCGCCCGCGATGTTGACTTCCAGCCGCAGGGAAGGCTTGTCGCCCACCGTTTCCAGGCTGTAAACGGTGCGGTAGGGCACTTGCACCAGATAGCCCTTGGAGGCCACGAACGGCTGCTGGCCTTCGATGCTGAAGCGGATCTGGCCGTCCTGCACGATCCACCATTCGCGCGTGTCCGGGCGGAAGCGGCGGGCCGTCTTCGCCCCGGGCGCCATCGAGATATAGTCCGCGTGCAGCAGCGCATCGCTCACCACGGTTTGGGTCCAATTGGCTTGGCCCCTGTGCTGCGCGAGCAAGTCGGTGAGTTTCCAGAGTGGCCGGTTCGGCGCTACCCAGGTGGCAGGTTGGACGGGAACGGGCGCCCAAGCCAAGCGGCTGTCTGGCTGGGCTCCGAGCGGCAGCATGGCGAAAACCAGGAGAAGTACGGTCCTCATCTGGCCTACGTTATCACTGCGAATCGCCAGTGTAAACGTCCATAACCGTATCCTGTTTATATGCAGACGACGATTCGACCGGCGGTAGTGATTACAGGCGCAAGCCGCGGCATTGGTGCGGCCATTGCACGGCTGCTGGGCGCCAGCGGCTACAGCGTTGCGGTGAATTATGCAAAGGATGTGAATGCGGCACGAGACGTGTTAACGAATCTCACGAGCGCGGGATCGCGAGCCGTGGCAATCCAGGGCGACATTTCGCGTGAGGCCGACGTTCTGCGTCTCTTTGAGATCGCGGAGCGCGAGCTTGGTCCGATCCGCGCGCTGGTGAACAACGCTGCCATCACCGGCGGCTTTGCGCGCGTGCAGGACATCGATAGCGCGGCTCTGACCCAGATGCTGGCCGTTAACGTCGCCGGTTCCATGCTATGCGCCCGGGAAGCGGTGCGCAGAATGTCAACCAAGCGCGGTGGTTCCGGCGGAAGCATCGTGAACATCTCTTCCCTTGCGGCCAGAACCGGTAGCGCGGGCGAGTGGGTGCACTACGCGGCGTCCAAGGGCGCCATTAACACCTTCACCATCGGACTGGCGCGTGAAGTGGCTGCGGAGGGGATTCGGGTAAATGCCGTCGCTCCGGGCCTGGTGGACACCGGCTTGCACGCCGCGAATGGCGAACCTGGGCGACTGGCGCGGCTGAATCCCACCATACCGATGCAGCGGGCGGCCACTCCCGGCGAGATCGCGCAAGGCGTGCTCTGGCTGCTCTCAGACGCGGCTTCTTACACCACGGGAACGATTCTCGAAATCGGCGGTGGGCGCTAACCGCGAGTCGGCTAGAATGGGCCTTGTTCCAATGTTCATCCGATCGCTGACGCTGAGCAATATACTTTCGTTCCGGGAGCCTGGTCCGCTGGAGCTCAAGCCTCTCAATATCTTTATTGGCGCGAACGCGTCCGGTAAATCGAATCTCATCGATTGCATTGGTTTGCTGCGTGCGCTTCCGGGTAGCGCCAGCACCTACCTCAACGACCGAGGCGGCCCCGAGAACTGGATTTGGAAAGGTACACGTGGAATTGGAATACCAACAATCCGGGCCGAACTAGCGCTGGGAAAGGAATCGCTAAGATACGACATAGTATTCACAGCTGTGGAGAGCGTCCTTGCAATCCAATCAGAGCAGTTGTCGATCGCAGATTCGCCTTACCTTATCCGTCTCGGAAGGGACCTGAACATTTGGGGCGAGGGCCCGCCCGAGACCTCGAACGGTCCAGGAGTTCCCCTGGCCGAGTCAGCTCTTTCGGCTTACCGAAATCCCAAGGATGCGAGGATCACGGTTGCCGCCCGCGCGTTCGGCGGTATCCGTATCTATCGAGATTTTATTACTGGGACGCGGGACGACGCTAGGATCGGCGTTTCTTCCTCGGGACCTAAACGCCCGCTCGAAGAAGACGGCTCGAACCTAGCATTGACGTTACAGGAGCTGGATTTCGAGGGAACGCTCCAAGGCATGAAGGGTTATCTGAGACGCCTATCGGACCGATTTGAGGACATCAAGATTCGGGCTGAAGGTGGGAGATCGCAACTGTATGTCCAAGAGCGCGGAATCGGCATGCTCTCGGCCACTAGGCTCTCCGACGGCACCTTGAAATTTCTGTGCTTGATGGCGATCCTTTGCGATCCGAAGCCTGGGCCTCTAATTTGCATCGAGGAGCCGGAAACGGGACTTCATCCCGACGCTCTAGCCATAGTGGGCGATGCCTTGCGCGAAGCCTCAACGAGGACCCAATTGATCGTGACTACACATTCCGACGCGTTAGTTGACCGCTTCACGGACGAACCCGAGAACGTTGTCGTTTGCGAAAGAGATTTTGATGAGGGCACTACGTTCCGGCGCCTGTCGCGGGAAAAGCTCAAAGAATGGCTCGATGAATACACGCTCGGAGAGCTTTGGAGACGAGGGGAGATCGGCGGCACGAAACGCTAATGGAGATCCGAATCTATTTCGAGGGAAACAAGGCGCTCCGGGGCGGGTTCGAATCCTTCTTCGCCGAACTCAGGACCTCCGCTCGCGAATCGGGCTCAACTGTTGAACTTATCGCTGCCAAAGACGGGCCTGGCGTGTACCGAAAAGCGGAACGGACTCACCCCGAAGCCTGGAACATTCTTCTCAAAGACAGCGAGGGACCCGCGCCAACACAACTTCAAAAGCATGTTTTCTGGATGGTTGAACTCATGGAGGCCTGGTTCCTGGCCGATCCCGATTCTCTCGGCCGTTACTACGAAAGGGATTTTCGACCGAATGCCATTGGCGACGCCGCGGATGTCGAGAGAGTGCCGAAGGCAGAAGTGCTGGATCGGCTAAGGAGAGCTACAACAAAAACAAGCAAGGGCGAATACCACAAGGTAAAGCACGCGCCTTTCCTGTTGGAAAAGCTCGACCCTCACGAAGTGCAAACACGAGCTGAACATTGCCGGCAACTATTCGAGGCCGTGATGGCGAGGCTAACCTAAGCGATCGTTTCCGTTCGCGCATCCCATCGCACCGTGCGCCCTTGGTGAAAACTTTCGAGCGCCATGCGGCATGCGATCGAAACGCGATAGCCCAGTTCAAACGGGCAGTTGGGTTCTTTTCCCGAGCGGATGCAGTCCACAAAATTCTGCATGTGCGCGGTGGGAAAGCTGGCCACTTTGCCGGCCATCTCCGCGCCTTCGGGACGATTCACCTTTTGCGGCAGGTAGCGAACGCCGGCCGAATTGCGTGAGATGGTCCCGTCCGATCCGAGCACGTCTTCGGTGATGCCGAGCTGGCTGTTGCCAAGCCCCGAATCCCAGCTCACCAGCATCTGCTCGCCCTGCTGGAACGTCACGTTCATCGTATCGGGAACGTCGCGCCCGTCCTTCCACAGATACAACCCGCCGGTCATGGTAGCGGCTTGCGGGATCTGCAGATTGAGCGCCTTGTACCAAAACGCCAGTTGGTGGCTCAGGTTCTCATAGACGTTGCCGCCGGAATAATCCTCGAAGAATCGCCAGTTGATGAAGCGGTGCGCATCGAACTCCCGCCGCGGCGCATCCCCCAGGAACGAGTTCCAGACGATGTTCTCGGGCGTCATATCGGGATACACGGGCCGCGCCCACTGCGCTTTGCCGTGCGGCGTATTGCGGTACCAGTGCATGCGGATCGCCGTGATTTTGCCGACGTGGCCGCTGGCAAGAAAGTTCACCGCATCGCGAATCTGGCCGGAAGAGCAGGCTTGATGGCCAATCTGCACCACCGCTTTCGGAGCCTGCCGGTGCGCCGCGCGCATCCGCTTGGCATGCTCCAGCGTGAAGGCCAGCGCTTTTTCCTGATATGCATGCTTGCCCGCTTCGAGCGAGTGGACGAAGTGCTCCGCGTGCAGATGCTGCGGCGTGGCGATGATGACAGCGTCAATCCCTGGCTCGTCCAGCAAGCGGCGATGATCGTTGTAAGCGGCCGCCCCCGGCACTAAATTGCACGCATCTTCTAAACGCTTGCCATACACGTCGGCGAAAGCGGCAATCTCGACGTTGGGGCAAGCCAAGGCTTGATGAACCAGCTCTGTGCCGCGCTGCCCCGCGCCGATGATGCCCACACGCACGCGATCGTTCGCGCCGAGCACACCGCCGGAGGATGCCGAGGCCAGCGTGGAGGCCAGGCCCGTTGCCATGGCCCCGATAAATTTGCGGCGAGAGTCCATTTACGATTGTTCCGAAGCCGATTGTCTCAGAGCCGCGCGCGTCTCCTTGATTTGCTCAGCATGCCGCCTGGAGTGCCCCGCGGTGATGATCAGCAATTCCACACCATTCACCGCTCCGAAACGTGGATGTTCGGCCGCCAGGCAATAAAGATCGTCCGAGCGCTCCTCGGCGAACTGAACGCTGCGCGTCCGTCCAGTGTTGAATTCTTCCAGCGCCTGCGCGAGCGTCGTAAATCGGCCGCTGGGGACCACCGCCTCAGGCGCTTTCACGCGCGTAGAGCGATCGGGCACTCGCGTCATCAGGGTCGCCTCTTTCTCTTTGTCCACTCGCGGAGTATCCAGTTTCTTGGCCCCTTCCAGCCAGCCCTGGAACCGCACTTCCACGGTAGCGACGTGCTCCACGCAATCGAGCACCGACCAGCGGTCGGGATGGGGACGCTCCTGCGCCTGCGCCTCCGTGATTCCGGCTACCGCTGCCAGGAACTCCTGCCGGCTGCGCTCCAAATTCTCTACGATCTCGCTTCTTTCCTTGGGGGCCATGTCGATTTTCCTATGCGTTCAGTCCACATTGCCAAAGTGCGCACAAGGCCGTATTGTATAGCGCTAGCGCCGTGGTGATTTGTCCCAGATGATTGTCGTTGGTCGAAACATAGGACGCGCGCTCGGCTACGTCCGGATGCAGATTGCCGTCGGTGGAGCAGTCGATCACAACGGCCCCAGGTTTGATATTGCGGATCAAGTCGGCTTCCGAAAGCGCCGGAAAGGCCGTGACAACGATATCGGCCGTTTCGAGGAAATGTTCCCGGTCTTCGAACCTGGTTTGCGGATGCACCATCACTGCTGTTGCGCCGATGCGCATGAGCATGCTTTGGAGCGGAATGCCGATGCGCGATGAGCTGTTGAAAATGACAGCGGTAGGCCCCGGCTGGCTCAGGTCGCGCGGGAACATCTTCTTGATGGAGTTGTGCTGCGAAATCAGGGTCAAGATGGCGCGCGCGGTGCACGGAACCACGCCCTCGTATTTTTCTTCTTCGTCCACCGTGCGGATGTTGAGCGCCATGCGGCCCGTGTTCTCCACCGTCAGGCCCTCAATGTCTTTCTCCGGGCGCACGCGGCGCAAAAAATAATCCTCGCTCTTGTCGAACGGCGCTGGGAAAAAGATGAAGGTCCCGTGGATCTTGTCGTTGACTTGCGCGCCCATCAGCAGCAATTCCAATGCGTCGGCGCTTTGGGCTTCTTCCACTCGAAAGTCCAGACCATGCTGGCGGAAGGTCTTGCTCATGTAGCTGGCGTAGCGGCGCGATCCGCGATCCATCGGCGTATCGGGCAGGCGCGGCATGAAGGCCGCCACGCGGACGCGTTCCCGGTCCAGTCCGGTCCGCTCCACCTGGCTCAGTTTGCGCTCGGCCAGCGTGAACACCTCGTTGGCCACCGTGACACAGTCCAACCGTTTTGCGGACGGAATGTTTTTGGTCCAGCTCATATCCGGCGAGAACGAAGACGTGGATGGCGCGGCCGGGTTCGCCCCCGGCAATTCAAGGGTAGTCATTGGCTCAATCCAATTATCGCCTGTAGTAAGCGTGTCGCGGGCGGACATGGGGGAAGACACGCCCGCGTGACAATCAAAATGCCGCACAATGGGTTATCGCATCGCCTCGCCACAGTACACTCCAGATCGCCTGGAAACGCCTGAAAGAGCACCCCCTGTCGCGCGTCGGACCGGGGCTGATTACTGGCGTCGCCGACGACGATCCAAGCGGAATCGCCACTTACTCCCAAGCGGGCGCTCAATTCGGTCTGAATCTTCTGTGGACCATGCCTCTGGCCTTCCCTCTGATGGCCGCCATCCAAGTCATGTGTGCCCGCATCGGCCGTGTAACGGGGAAAGGCCTGGCTGCCAACATCAAAATTGCGTTCCCGCCGGTTGTCCTACAGGCGGTTGTGCTGCTCCTTCTGGTTGCGAACACGCTCAACATTGCCGCGGATGTCGCCGCCATGGGCGAAGTGGGAGAGCTTGTCACCGGCATCAATCGGCACCTCATGACAACTTTCATTGTTTTCGGAACGCTGCTGCTGCAAATTTTCGTCCCGTATCACCGCTACGTCGTCTTTTTGAAGTGGCTTACGGTCTCCCTCCTTGCGTACGTCGGGGTCCTGTTCGCGGTTCACGTTCCCTGGAGTCAGGTGGCGCTACGCACGGTATGGCCCCACTTCGAAATGAATTCGAGTACCGCGGCCGTGATCGTCGGCGTCTTTGGTACGACCATTAGTCCATATTTATTCTTTTGGCAGGCCTCCGAAGAGGTCGAGGACATGTTGGAAACACGAGGGACCAAACCGCTGGTGCGCGATGGGCGTGTGGCTGGAAGAGAACTCCGCCGCATTGGGTGGGACACCTGGAGCGGTATGTTTTACTCCGACATCACGGCATACTTCATCATTCTGGCGACAGCGGTCACGCTGCACGTAAAAGGCGTCACCAACATCGAGACAGCGGCTCAGGCGGCCAGCGCTCTCCGGCCGCTCGCCGGCAATTTCGCCTTTATGCTCTTTGCCCTCGGTATCCTTGGAGTCGGACTAATCGGCGTACCGGTGCTCGCGGGTTCTGCCGCCTATGCGCTTTGCGAAGCGATGGATTGGAAATGGGGTCTGGAACGAAAGGCCACCGATGCCCGCGGGTTTTACGGAGTGATTACGGTCAGCGTGCTGGCGGGGCTGGTCATCCAATACTCGCCGATCAGTCCCATGAAGGCGCTATTCTGGAGCGCGGTGATCAACGGTGTGGTGGCCGTGCCGCTGATGATTGTGATCATCCTGTTGGTCTCAAAAAAATCGGTAATGGGCCGCTTCACCGAGCGCCGCGTTATTGTCATCCTGGGATGGATCGCAACGGCTGTCATGGGCGCGGCGGCGGTGCGCATGTTTATCCCCGGTTAGTCCGCGACGAATATGCGGCGCGGCGGTTCACCGGGGCGCTGGGGTAAACTGCGTAAGGTTCCATGATCCTGAAACAGTATTACCTGGGCTGTCTGGCACACGCGTCTTATCTGCTGGGAGACCAGGCTAGCTCCACCGCCATCGTCGTCGATCCCCAGCGCGACATCCAGCAATACCTGGCTGATGCCGCAAGTTTCGGCCTCCAGATCCGTCACGTCTTCCTCACTCATTTCCACGCCGATTTTGTAGCCGGCCATCTGGAATTGCGCGATCGTTGCGGCGCGACCATCCGCCTCGGCGCCCGGGCTCAGGCGGAATACGCCTTCCAGCCGATGAAAGATGGCGATACGCTGGAGTTTCCCGGCTTGCGCCTCCAAGTCCTCGAAACCCCCGGCCACACCATCGAGTCCATCTCCATCCTGGTCTTCGACCTCGAGAAGGACCCTACGAAACCCTATGCGGTCCTCACTGGAGACACGCTGTTTATCGGCGATGTCGGCCGTCCCGAACTGCGAGCTTCGCTCGGCTGGACAGCCAACGATCTCGGCGCCCACTTGTATGACTCGCTCCTCAACAAACTCCTCCCGCTTCCCGACGAGACCCTGGTCTATCCCGCCCACGGCGCCGGCTCGCTCTGCGGCAAGCAGCTTTCCTCCGATACCGTCTCTTCGCTCGGAGATCAGCGGCGCTTGAATTACGCCCTTCAGCCCCTGTCGAAGGAGGAATTCATCCGCCTTGTCACGGCGGACCAGCCCGATGCTCCGCCTTACTTCACTTACGATGCGATCCTCAACACCCGTGAGCGCGTCACGCTCGACAAGAATCTCGAACAGGCGCTCCATCCCATGGATCTGGACGAGGTTCTTCGAATGGGAGACGCGGGCGCTCAGATCCTCGACGTTCGTGACGCCGCCGAGTACGCCAAGGGTCATCTGGCCGGCAGCATCAACGTCGGACTGGGCGGACAATACGCCACTTGGGCAGGCACGGTGCTCAACCGCGACAAGCTCATCGTCATCATCGCCGAACCCGCTCGCGAACAGGAAGCCGCGCTGCGGTTGGGCCGCATCGGTTTCGATCACGTCAAAGGATACCTGCGGGGAGGCATGGAAGCGCTCGCCGGCCGGGAGGATCTGGTCTGGCCCACCGAACGCGTCACAGCTCCGATGGTGGCTGAGGAGTTGGCCAGCGCGTATCCACCGCTAGTGCTGGATATCCGAAACCCGCGCGAGTGGGCCACCAAGCATATTGCGGGCAGCGTCAATATCCCGCTCAATCATTTGCAGGAGCGAATTGCCGAAATCCCCCGCGACCGCGGCATCGCCGTCCATTGCGCCGGCGGCTACCGCTCTTCCATCGCCGCCAGCATTCTGCATCAATATGGCATCACCCATTTGATCGAGATGGCCGGCGGCCTGGCGGCATGGGAAGCGGCCAAACTGCCGGTGGTTTCGGGAACCTGAGCGCGTCCGGCCGTACTGTATGCTAATTTTGCATTACCGGCACTTCTAACAAACCCACTTCGGAGATCAATAGTGAGCCTACGCATCAATGACAACGCGCCAGACTTTTCCGCTGAGACCACACAAGGGCCGCTCAGTTTCCATGAGTGGATCGGCGATGGCTGGGCGATTCTGTTTTCCCACCCCAAGGACTTCACCCCTGTTTGCACCACCGAACTCGGCTATATGGCGGGATTGCAACCCGAATTCGCCAAGCGAAACTGCAAGATCGTCGGGCTGAGCGTGGACCCAGTGGCGAGTCACGGAAAATGGGCCGTGGACATCGAAGAGACGCAGGGGCACAGCGTCAACTACCCGATGATTGGCGACCCGGAGCTCAAAATCGCCAAGCTCTACGACATGCTGCCCGCCGACGCGGGAACCACCTCCGACGGCCGCACGGCGGCCAACAACGCTACGGTACGCACCGTTTTCGTCGTTGGTCCGGACAAAAAGATTAAGCTGATGCTGAGCTATCCGATGAGCACCGGCCGCAACTTCGACGAAGTCCTGCGTGTCCTGGATTCCATTCAGCTCACCGCCGCTCACAAGGTTGCCACTCCGGTGAACTGGAAGCAGGGCGACGACGTGATCATCGTGCCGGCGGTATCGGACGAAGAGGCCAAACAGAAATACCCGAATGGCTGGAAGTCGCCCAAGCCTTATCTTCGGATCGTCCCGCAACCCAAGTAGTATCCAAGTAGTATCAAGGAGAATGCAATGAGGATCGTCTTATACGGCGCGACGGGCATGGTTGGTACCCGGATTTTGAAGGAACTGCTGTCGCGCGGGCACACCGTAACGGCGGTAGTGCGCGACCCATCGAAGCTCAAGGCGCAGAACAATCTGACCATCGAAAAAGGCGACCTGCTGGACGCCGACAGCATCGCGAAGCTGGCGAAAGGATCGGACGTAGTGGTTAGCTCCTACGGGCCGCCTTCCGGCGCGCAGGGTCCCGATCCTGCGCAGGTAGGTCAATTGGTGGACGCCGTGCGCACCCTGATTTCGGGCGTCCGTCGAGCAGGTGCTCCGCGCATCATCATGGTGGGTGGAGCGGGCAGTTTGGAAGTCTCACCCGGTCTCCAGATCGTCGACGCGCCCACCTTCCCCGACGCATACAAGCCGATCGCGCTGGCGCATCGCGATGCGTTCTACGCCCTTCGCGAGAGCGATCTTAACTGGACCTACTTCAGCCCCGCGATGATGATTCAACCCGGCGAACGCACCGGCAAATTTCGCCTTGGCAAAGATGCTCTGGTATCGGATGACAAGGGCAACAGCTCTATCTCGGCCGAAGATTACGCCATCGCGCTGGTGGACGAAGTGGAGCAGGGGCGTCACACCAAGCAGCGCTTTACCATTGGGTATTAGTGGTGGACGCGCAACAGCAGTGGAAGCAGGCTGCGGCTGAATCCGCGGTGGCCCTGGTCGAGGATGGGATGATCCTCGGGCTCGGCACGGGTTCCACGGCGAAGCTGGCCGTGGATGCGCTCGGCAAACGTGTGGCCGGCGGATTGCGCATCATCGGGATCCCGACGTCGGAAGCCACCTCCCAGCAAGCCAGGTCGCTGGGCATACCAGTTTCAACGCTCGATGAGCATCCCGAAATCGCATTGACGATCGATGGCGCCGATGAAGTTGAAATCGGCCCGCTCAACCTGATCAAAGGCCGCGGTGGCGCGCTATTGCGCGAAAAGATTGTTGCGAGCGCCAGTAAACGGCTCGCCATCATCGTGGATGAATCCAAACTGGTGGAGCGCCTGGGTGCGCATTTCCCGCTTCCCGTGGAGCTGGTTCCATTTGGCTGGCGCTCGGCGGCGCGCAGGTTGGAAGCGCTCGGCTCGAAAGCGGTGTTGCGCCCTGGCCCCGACGGAAAGCCGTTCATCACCGACGGCGGCCACTATATCGTCGACTGTTCTTTTGGACCTATCGCGTCTCCCGTCAAGCTCGAGTCCGAATTGAACAGCATCGTGGGCGTGGTGGAACACGGGCTGTTTCTCGGGATGGCCACCGAGGTCATTGTTGCCGGGAAGGGTGGCGTCAGAACTTTGCTTCCCGAATAGGCCCCGGCGCTGGACCGCTATCGCCCCGCAGCCGCATCCCCGGAAAATAGTAGTGCAGAGTGGGAATATCGGCTTGCGGCGCTAGTACCGCCTTGTTCTCCAGTTTGTTTTGGTGTATATATGTCACAACCGCCGCCGAACGGGGATTTGGATTGTGGGCCCGGTGGATCGTCTGATACCAGGCGTTGCCGTAGAGTCCCGCAACAGCCAGAGCTACGACGGCAAAGCTGGCTGGCCTCCGCAAAGGTCCGAGTGAAGGTACCAGCGCGAGGCCAGCGAGCAGATCCAACTCCGGCACGAACGCCAGCGAATAGCGCGGCGTGACGGTGACCACGCGCAGCGTCGCCGCCAGCATGAAAGCCGCGAAAACGCCCAAGGGATAAATCGCTCCGCGCTTTCCTCCGAGCTTTCGAAGATACAAAATCGTTCCAATCACGATCAGAATCCATTCCGCCGGTGAACTGAAGATGCGGCTGCGCCAGGCTTCCGCAAAACCTTCGCTGCCCCATGCATTTGCGCGCCACAAAGACAGGTAGGCCAGCACCGCATAGGCCTTTACGAAGGACAGACGGAGCAGAGCGGCCGGCCAAACCGCGAGTACGGTACCCAGAAACAACGCGACCGACTTCGCGGTGAACCAGCCATCCGCGCTCCAGCGGCGTCGCTCGACGAAGCAGCAGATGGCGAGAGTGGCCAGCAGCACGAAGGCGACTTCGAGCGTGCAGAATGCAAGTGCAGCCAGCACGATCGATCCATACCAATAGCGTCGATCGGCCGTTGCGACGGCCTTGAGGAGAAAAATCAAACTCCCGAGCGTGAACAAGGCGAACAGTTGATGCGGCGCCAGTTCGGTGGACCGGGTCACCGAATAGCTGCACAAGAACAGAAGCGCGCCCAGCCACGATTGAGAACCGAAATAAACCACTGCCAGGCTCGCGCATGGAATGGCGAGTAACACCGTGCGGACCCCATGCTCGCTCAGGCCCATATGCGCGAGCGGAATGAGCAGGTAATAAAATAGTGGGCCGTGAAAATGTCGATAGAACAAGACGTCGTTGCTATCGCGGATGCGGCGGGATAGTTCCCCTCGTGCATCGTGCCCTGCTCGCGCGAAATCGGCCAATGGCATGGACGGCGTGTCGCTCCAGTTGGCCGCAAAACCCAGCGACGCGGCGTACATATAGTCGGCCTCGTCGTAAACATACGGCTCCGAAGAGACGTTGCGGGTGATCAGCAGCAGGAACAGCGCCAGCAGCAATCCGAAAACCGCTTGCGCGCGCGCGCGATTTAATGTGAATTCGTGAGGGAGCGTTCCCATCCCTCACTTAGTGCGGCGAGGGCCCCACTTATCGCAGTTGTTGAAGGTGATGTTTCAGATGAACCAGATAATCCTCGGCCAGGAACTCGAGCGTCACCGGCTCACTCGATCCGATCCGGCACTGCACCTCAAACGAATCCTCCGGCAGATGCGCCAGAATATGCGCCAAATACCGGTTGTAGCTGGCCCACAGCGCGATCAGAAGCGGCCAAGGCATTTCCTGAGCGGCCGCCACGCGAACCGAGCCTTCCTGATCGTAGCCTGGAAATTCGAGAGAGCCTTGAATAGCCGCTCGCACGAAGCGCTGATGGTTGTTGGATGCCGAGTCAACCAGATGACCAACCACCTGTTTGCGCGACCATCCGCCGGGACGAAGCGGTGCGCTGCTGTCGGCTTCACTGACCTTGAGAAGGGTGGCCTCGGTTGTGTCGGCCAGGCGCGCGAGCTCAACGCTCGCAGCTTTCACGGAACTCATTGAATATCGAGCGTCACCCGGACATCCACGGTCCGCGGCGGCAGGCATTCCTTGTTGTTGCAGGCCTGGTAGCGCAGCTTGCCGTTCATAAAGGCCATGCCCGGCATGGCGTTCGCGGGCGCCTTGAACCGCGTCCCGATTTCAAAAGACCCGGTATAAACAGAAATCGGATTGGGCGAGAAGGAAAGCTTTTCCATTTGCGGCTTGGGATAGGTCACCTGCTCGGCTTCCAGCGGATCCTTGTTCCAGGTGAGCCTGATCGGAATCAAATAATCGTCGCCCGGCATGTTGCTGTTTACATGAAAGCCTGGTTGCAGTTCGGCCTTCACCGCAAAGTCCGCCGTGGCGCCGCGTTGGATGGTCAGTTTCGTCGCGGGCGCGATACTGAGAACCGCGCTACCGGGAGCCTGGGCGAGCAAGCACGGCCACGGTGTCGCGAGGAGCCACAGGAGCGCTGACACTGGTCGTTTCGAGCAGTTTAACAATGGCATCTTTGAATTCCTCTTTTCCCATGGACACGCCGACGTGGGTGGATGCGATACCGCCCTCCCTGTCAATCAGCAGCGTGGTGGGCAGTGAGTCCAGCCCGCCGTACGCCGTGCTGATCGCATCGTTGCCGAGCAGTACGCGATAGTTCATCTTCATATTCTGGACGTACGGCTTGATCGCGCTCCATCCGTCTTCATCCATCGAGACACCCAGCACGGCAAAACCTTGGTCCTTGAACTCTTTCTCGAATTCCATGAACCATGGGATCTCGATTTTGCAAGGGCCGCACCACGTGGCCCAAAAGTCGAGCAGCACCACTTTGCCTCGATAGTCGGCCAGGCGGACGGTTTGTCCGCTCGCGTCTTTGAGACTGAACTCAGGCGCGGGCTTGGCCGAGGATCTCCTGGCTTTTTTCGCGCAACCGGTCCACACAAGCACGCCGGCAAGGGTCAAAGTAACGCAGACACCCAAGATAGTCTTCGACACGGGAATCTCTCCCCCATCATTATATCGGGATCGTCCCGCTGCCGAAGGCGGCGTGAAACCATTCCGCCCGCCGATCGCGATGACGCGCAGCCAGCGTGTATTCGGGATGTCTTCGCACTCCCGAGTAAATCCAGGCGCCGGTGTCGCAGAAACTTTCGCAAAGGTAGTCGCGCCAGGGAGCGGAGGCGGCTTCTCTTGGCGATCTCTTTAACAGTGCCCGCTTCCGCAGTTCGGCCGACCAGCCCAGCTCCCCACGCGCGCGTTGCTGCCACTCTTCGCGCACCAAGTCCTCATAAGAACGCCGCGCTGGATTTCCCAGCCTGACCCAGACGAAGTGAAACAGCTCATGCACCAGAATGCGTGCCAGCTCTTTTGGCCGGCGCTGCAGTTCCTGGTCCAGCACAATCTGCCGCTTCCGAATGAATGAGCCCGCGTAGACCGGCTGGCCGTTGGGACGATTGGAATATAAGCGCCGGCCATCGGCAGTCAGCGCCGGAAAGAAACGAAGATCGATACTTCGACCCTTGAGCGCCGCCAGCCGCCGTTCTATGGCCTTAATGGACTTGCTGCAGTTGCGCGGGTACCCGCGGAGAAAAATAGGACGGGTTTTCAATTTTCACGCTGTATTGGGTCTGCATGCCCTTGAGCCACGTTTGAAATTTCGCCTGCTTCACCGCCTTTATAATGTCCATGATGGCTTCGTTGAAGGGCTGCTGAGCGATCTCCTCGGCGCGAACCAGGTAAAACCCACCGGGCTGCCGGATGGGCGCGCTCAGTTCTCCTTGCTTCAGAGCGAACACCGCAGTCTTGATCGCTTGCGGATAGCTGCTGTCTTGCTTCACTACGCCGAAATCGCCCTCTTTGGCGGCGGAGGGCTTGTCGTCGGAAAGATCCCGCGCCAACTTGCCAAAATCGGCGCCATTCTGAATCTGCTTCGCCAGATCTTCGATGGTGGCCTTCGCTTCCGCTTCGGTGACCACCTTCTTGCCATCCGCGGCGGGCGGAGCCTTGGGATTGGGATTGAACGCGATGTAGATCACCCGGACCTTCACTTGCTTGAATTTGTCCGGATTATCTTTGTAGTATTTTTGCTGCTCTTCCCCGCTAACATCCATCGCATTGTTGATGTCCGATAGCTCGGCGGTGGACAGCACCTGTATCCGCGACATTTCCAACTGGTCTTTAAAGGGCTGTCTTTGATCCAGCCCGGCTTTTATCGCGTCTTCGGCCAGCCGCTTCATCAGAAAGACCTGGCTGAGGATCTGGGGCTGGGAGTGAGCGGCCGTCTGGTATTGGGGAGGCAGGGCGTCGATCATCTTGTCTACTTCGGCAGCCGTATACTTCTTCCCGTCCACTTCGGCGACAACCGCATCCGGCGGCACGGGCGCGGGAGGTTTAGCCGCTGCGGTACCGGGTGCGGTTACTCCGGGAGGTAGTACCGCGGGCGTTCCGGGCGTAACGTTTACGGGAGCCGGTGGCTGCACGGGCGCCGGTGCCTGACCGGCCGCCTGGCCGTATAACACTGCGGACAATAGGAAAGGGATAGTGAGGATCTTCATTTTTGAATACTTCCGAGAGCTGGAAGCATTCAGTTTATCATGCGGCGCATCGAGCGCTCTATGGCGCGTCAGCAGCCCCGGATTTGGGCTGCCCAACGCTCACAGAAACGCGGCGCGGCGGACCGGAGCTGTCGGAAACCTTGATGTTGTTGAGCACCTGTATAGCGCCGGCGGCCTTCGCCATTCGCGTGGCCGAGCCTTTGTGCTGCATTACCGTGGTAGATCCCGTCCAGGTGGCGACTCGATCCTTAACGTGAACCTGGAAGCCGTCCTTGCCGATCTTGGACTTCGCCAGTTTGGCCTTGATGGTGGCTTCGATTTCAGCGTCGCTAAACTTGCCTTCGCTGTGCGACTTGGTGAGCGGCGGCCCGGCAAACAGGGACAGCGTGCACCCCAGCAGTGCCAAAGCGGGAAAAGCAGTGTTCATACCGGCACAGTGCGTGCCAGATCGGGAAATTCGCAGGAAAAACGCCAGGCGGTTAATTTTTGTCCGGCGAGCTGGCCGGACCCTTGGTCCGCTGCTTCTCCCCCAGCTTCGGTGCGACAGAGTGTCGCTTAAACTCGGCAATGATGTCTTCTTGCTGCACTTTTCGCTTGAAACGCTGTAGAGCAATCTCGAGCGTTTGTGCTTCCTGTGTATGGACTTCCGCCATAAACCCACCTCCCACCTACCCATTTCTGAGCACGCGGGCCGCCATTCTTCCTTGGGCGATCCGGATGTCAACCTTGGAGTCCGGCGGTGCGTCCACGGGCTGCTTCACGATCACCCCTAGCTCATTGGTAACAATGGAATAACCTCGTTCCAGGATCTTGAGCGGGCTGAGTTGGGTGAGATGCGCGACCAAAGCATTCAGCGCTCCGTGGGACCGCGTCAGCCGCAGGCGAATCAGTTGAGCAGCAGCCGTATCGGCGGCCTCCAGCCTCTGTCGCGCGCGGGCCATTCGCAAACGCAGGTCCTGCCGGCGAAGCCTCGTCGTAAGATCTTCCAGCCGTTTTCGCCTGGCCGCAGCGACGCTCTGGGCGCGCCCGCGCATCCGGTAATCGAGTTCGTCCACACGCTGTTGAAGCCGTCCCACGTTGCGGTCGAAGACGGCTGAGGCCCGCTCCACTCCCCGTTCATGAAGCGCGCGCGTAGCCATTGCCAGCCGATAGCGAGTGGCTTGCAACAGCTTGTGATCGAATACCGTCAGTTGATCTAAAATTTGTTCCCGCGGACAGATGGCAAGCTCGGCCGCCGCCGACGGTGTGGCGGCCCTCAGATCGGCAACGAAGTCGGCAATGGTGAAATCCGTCTCGTGCCCAACAGCGGAAATAACCGGCACGGAGCTGGCCGCGATGGCCCGTGCTACCGATTCTTCGTTGAATGTCCAAAGGTCTTCGAGCGACCCGCCACCCCGCGCCACAATCAGCACCTGCGCCCATCCCGAATTGCTGAAGTACTCGATTCCCCGGCAGACCGCTTCCACCGATCCCTCTCCCTGCACCGATGCAGGATAGATGCGCAAATGCAGCCCGGGAAACCGGCGTGAAAGAATCTCAGTGATGTCGCGCACCACGGCGCCCGATGGCGAAGTCACGATGCCGATGCGCTGCGGCAGCCTGGGGATGGGCCGCTTGCGCGCCGGATCGAACAGGCCTTCGCCCGCCAGCTTCTTCTTCAATTGTTCGAAGGCGAATTGCAGCGCGCCGTGGCCCTGCGGCTCGATGGCTTCCACCAGAAGCTGATACTCGCCGCGCGCTTCGTAAACATCGATGTGGCCGCGCGCCAGCACAGCCATGCCGTCCTGCGGCTTGAACTTCAAATAGCGCAGGTTCTGGCGGAAGCACACGCAGCGCAATTGCGCGTCATGGTCCTTCAACGTGAAATAGCAATGCCCGCTGGTGGCGGTTTTCGATCCCGAAATTTCGCCCGCTACCCAGACGTCGTCGAACTCGTCGCCCAGCAATCCACGGATGCGCGCATTCAGTTCGGCGACCGTGAACGTCTTGCGAACCGGCGCCCAGCTCAGGGCGAGCTGTTCCATCTTATTTGGACAGCGTCTTCAAGTACGCCAGCACCGCCTCAGCATCCGCGCGGGTCATGCGAAAGGGCGGCATCGGCGGATTCGGGGGCATGCCCGTGCGCGAGATCCCGGTGGTCAGCAGCTTGATGAAATCGGCGTCGGTGCCAGGCGGCCGGCCGGCGATGCGGGGCTCGATCTGCGTCCAATACGGCGATGGATACGCGGGTCTCAACTGCGTGGGACCACCCGCCAGCCAGTGCCCCTTGTCAGGGTTGCCGTTGGCGTCACGCGGCGTGTGGCACAGCTCGCACATCGCCACGCTTTCGACAATGTATCGGCCGCGTTCGACGGCGCTCTGGCCGCCCGCCTGTTTGTCCTGCGCCGAGGCGGGAAACGACGCAACCGCGAACATGGCGAGGGAGAGCAAGGAAAGTCGATTCAGTTTTCTCATAGGTCAGTGAACCTTCCAGCGTATCATTTTGCCATGGAATGCCCAGCCCGTAATAACCGTCGGGGGCGCAGTTGTACGGTCAAGGCCATTCTTGAAGCGACCCGTGGGGGCAGGTGCTGACGCATTCACTATAATGAGACTCATGGGGCAACCAGAGGCCCTGAAGATCAGCATGCCCGGGTGGCGAAATTGGCAGACGCAAAGGACTTAAAATCCTTTTTCCGGCAACGGGAGTGTGGGTTCAAGTCCCACCCCGGGCACCATGCCTTCGCGGGCGCAAACAGCAACAACCGAATGCCTGTAGCCGCGGCCGCAAAGTTCCGACTCTATGAATATGCGGCCTGGCGCTAACATGTGGATAAAGAGTCGCTGGCTGTGGCGAGTCCTGTTCATCGCGGCTATCCTGTACTTTGTCGTGCGCGGACCCTGGCGCGCCGTCCACGACAGTGGCGATTTTCTATTGGTCTTCACCGCTGCCCGCTGCTGGCTGCACGGCGCGAACCCCTATGCTCCCGCCGATCTTGCTGTCGCCGCGCAAGCCGCCGGCATTCAGGTTACAGCAGCGCATTTTGTCACCAACCCATCGGTCTATTTGCCTCCCGCCCTTGCGCTGCTCTCGCCCTTGGCGCTGTTGCCCTGGAGCGTCGCAAAGGCGCTGTGGCTCGCCTGCCTGCTCGCGCTTTCATTGTGGAGCATGACGCTGCTGGCGCGGAACGCGGACGCGTGGAAACTTCCCGTCGCATCGCTTCTTCTGGCATTCGCCCCGCTGCACACCGGCCTCGGGAAGGGACAGCCCAGCGTGCTGGTTTGCGGATTGCTTTGTGTGAGCATGTTTACGCCGAACCCTTACGCCGCCGGTGTCATGCTTGGCGTAGCAACCTGTATGAAGCCTCAACTCGCGGTGGGGTTCTTGCTCTTGGCGTTGTTTCAGCGCGAATATCGAAAACTAATTGTGGCTTGCATCTTTGGACTAGCGACAACCGCGGTTGCATTGGTCGTCATCGCACCGGGTTGGTTTCCCGCGCTTACTGTAAACACACGTGAGATAGTCGGCGGTGCATCCGGCCTCAACGAATTGAATCCCACTTCGTGGTATCAGCTCATTAATCTGCATATCTTGATTCCTCAGGCGCTCTACCGCACACCGGCTGAAATCACCGCTTACGCCACCATCATTCTAGTCACTGCATTCGCCATCGCACGAGTGGCGGATGCCAAGATGGCCGCGGCCCTCATCGCGTCCGCGACGGTGCTGGTTGGATATCACCGCTTTTACGACGCCCAGATACTCTGGTTAGCCATCCCAGCCATGTTGCTCTTGACGAACCGGCGCCTCTCGCGATGCTTGTGGGCCTGTTACGCCGTCTTCCTGATTCCGGGACAGACCATGGCAGCCCTGCGGTTTGGCACACAAACCGGGGATCCCTGGTCGTGGCTGCTCCTGCGTCATGAAACGCTCGCGATCTTGATCGTGTGGATGCTGCTCGCGTCCATCGCTATCGCGCGCGCCGATGTTCGCGTAGCGGCTAGTGCGTTCCGCCGCCAGCCGGTAGCTGCGCCTTGAGCCACGCAACGATGGCCGGTTCCAGTTCGGGATTTTTCGCAAACATCGGGACACCGTGCTCGGTACCGGCATAAATCTTGACCACTGATTTCGGGTCCTTCGATGCCCCTACCGCTTCTCGAATTCCCTTCGCCGCGTTCGTGTCCCCTTCGCTGGCGGCGCCAAACACGGGCAGCGCGGTGCTCGCAATATACGCCTTCGCGGCATCGCTCGCCTGCCCCGAAAGGATCATCAGCGCCCGAATCTCGTGATGCCGAGCCGCAAGATCGGACGATTGCGTTACTCCGCAGCTTGCGCCGCCTGCCGCGATACCCGATGAATCCACACCCTTCTGATTTATCAAATACGAGTACGCCGCATCCACGTCACTCGGCCACTTCTTCCGTTCCGCCGCGCGCGTATCGGGATCGGTGGACTTGCTGCCCCCGCTCTCCCCGAAGCCGCGGAAATCGACGGTCAGCACGTTGAACCCGTTTCCAGCCAGATCGGCGGCCAGACCGTCCCACGCATGCCTGTCCATGTTGCATTGATGCAACAGCAACATGGCAGGGCCCGGCCGCGCCGCGGAAAAATACGTCCCCTTCAGGTTCACCCCATCCCCGGCTTGGATGTCGACGTCTTTCTTCTGAACCTGGGCCGACAGCCCGGCCGCGAAGCTCAGAGTTGCAATCATCGCAAGTGTTTTCATGTCGCCTCCCGCGCGATTTTCAACTTATCATCAACCCATGGCGTGGCTGTGATCGGCCTCGATCTTGTAGATCACGCGCACTTCGCCTGGCCCGCGATACGGATACTTATCTTGCCCTGTGTACTTCTTGGTCAGCTTGTCGATATGATCGTCCGCGCCTTGCTCGGTGATTTCAACCACCTTGCCTCGAATCGAAAGGTGACGATACGGATTATCGGGGTCGAGAATGTCGATACCAACCCGCGGGTCGTGCCGGATGTTCTTGTCTTTCACTCGCCCTTTGGCCGAATTGATCAGAATGTGCTTGCCATCGTATTCGAACCAGACCGGCGCCACATGCGGGCTGCCGTCCGGCATCAGCGTAGCCAATTGCGCAAACGCCTTCTTCTCGGTTAGGTCCAGGTATTTTTCAGGAATCGCTGCCACAGTGGTCTCCTCTTCATCTCCGAATGTATCATCAAGCGAGGAGCATTCGTGCAGAACGTTATCGCCATCGTAGGCGGCACTGGGGCGGAGGGCAGCGGGCTGGCCGCTCGTTTCGCGAAGGCAGGCGCGCGCGTGCGCATCGGCTCGCGTAATTTGGAAAGAGCGCAAGAAACCGCGCGGCTCATCGGAGGCGAGTCAACCGGCCATACCAACGCCGGCGCCGTCACCGAAGCGCAAACCGTGATCCTGACCGTTCCCCTCTCCGCGCAAGTGGAAACGCTCAAAACAATTCGCGCCAGCCTCGGGCCGGGAGCGATTCTAGTAGACGCCACGGTTCCGCTTGAAGTGGCCATCGGCGGCCGTCTTTCGCGCATACTCACGCTGTGGGATGGCTCGGCCGCGCAACAAGCCGCTCGGCTTCTGCCCGGCGTGCCCGTGATTGCTGCGTTTCATGCGTTGAGCGCGGAAGCGCTCGCAAAGCTCGATCATCCTCTCGATTCCGATGCGCTGATCTGCGGCGACAACGCCGAAGCCAAGGCCGCTGTGATGAAGCTGGCCGAAATGATCCCCGGAGTGCGAGCCATCGACGCCGGCGCACTGGACAATGCGCGTCTGCTGGAAAGTGCGGCTGCGCTGCTCATTGCTCTAAATCTACGCCACAAGGTAAAAGAATCGGGAATGAGGTTCACGGGCCTGTGAAACGAAGGCCGGTAGTAGCGCTGGCCGGCGGCGTGGGAGCGGCTCGTTTCCTGGACGGCTTGACCCGAGTGATCGCGCCCGAGCGCGTCTACATCATCGGCAACACTGCCGACGATGCCGAGATTCACGGTCTTCACATCTCGCCCGATCTCGATACGGTCACCTACACTCTGGCCGGTTTGGCGAATCCGCAGCACGGCTGGGGTATTCGTGGTGACAGCTTCCAAACTCTCGATGCGTTGGGACGGCTGGGCGTCAATACCTGGTTTCAGTTGGGCGATCTGGATCTGGCCACGCATATCTTCCGTACCGAACGCCTGCGCCAAGGCGTGAAGCTTTCTGAAATTACGTCCCAGATTACTCGCGCGCTCAAGGTTCGCTCCACCCTGGTTCCCATGTCGGACCAACGCGTGCGGACTCGCATTTGCACCCCATCGGGCGAACTGGAGTTTCAAACTTATTTCGTGAAGCGCCGCGCGCGCGACCGGGTGATCGCTATGCACTTCGAAGGCGCTTCTGATGCTCTTCCCGCACCTGGCCTGTTAGACGCCATTGCCAACGCCGAAGCAATCATCCTCTGTCCATCGAATCCTTTTATCAGCATCGGTCCGATTCTCGCCATCCCTGGCATTCGCGCGGCGTTGCAGCGCAGGCGCGACAGAGTGGCCGCGGTTTCCCCAATCGTCGGTGGCCGCGCGCTCAAGGGTCCCGCGGCAAAAATGATGAAGAGCCTGAAACAGCGATCGTCGGCGGCGGAGGTCGCAAAGCTCTACGCGGATTTCTGCGGCATTTTTGTCTTAGACCAAGTGGATGGCAAGCAGACCGGCCAGGTAGCGGCACTCAACATGCGCCCGGTAGTCACAGACACCATCATGAGCGGACAGCGCGAGCGCAATGCATTGGCGAAGGTTGTGGCGCGTGAACTGGGGATTCATCCGTGATCTTCGCCATCCTGCCCGTGAAGCGCCCGCAAAACGCCAAGCAGCGCTTGACGGGATTTCTGGCAGTGGAACAGCGGGAAACGCTGGCTCGCATCCTTTACCGGCAAACGCTGGCTGCACTATGCCAGGCCGAAGGGATCGATCAGGTGGTGGTCGCCACCAGTGATGTCGAGGTCGCGGAATACGCCCGAAGTGCAGGCGTTATCGTCTTTGAAGAAAACGAGCAAGTCAGCCACAGCGTATCCGCCGACGCTGCCTGTTTGCGAGCGATGGAGATGGGAGCATCCACTGCGTTGCTGGTTCCCATCGATGTTCCCACGGTCACGCCCGCGGATTTCACGCAGCTTGCCGCTGCTGCATCTCGTCCCGGCCTCATCGTGGTTCCGTCCTCCGACGGTACCGGAACCAACGCATTGGTGCGTACGCCGCCCGACTGCATTCAGAGCCGCTTCGGACCGGGCAGTTTTCGCGCGCATCTGGATCAAGCGCTCTCCAAGGGTGTGCCCGCCGATGTGCTCCGCCTTCCTGGCTTAATGTTCGACATCGATACGCCCGAAGACGTGGCTGAGCTGTTAGCCAGTCGCCATGAGTGTGAAGCTTCCTTTTTCCTGCGAGCCGCATGCGCCTCGACATAATCGCGCTATCCAATCTGCCCGAGGTGCGCCCCGGCGACGACATCGCAGCGTTCATCCGCAATGCAAAAGAAGCCACGGATCAAACGGTGGTGCTGGCGATTGCACAAAAAATCGTGTCGAAGTCGGAAGGAGCCATCGTCGATTTGTGCGAAATCCAGCCATCCGCGCTCGCTCGATCCTGGGCTGAAGAATGGAAGAAAGACCCGCGCCTGATCGAGCTGATTCTGTCGCAATCGCGCCGCATCGTGAAAATGGATCGCGGCGTCATCATCTCCGAAACGGAGCACGGTTTCGTTTGCGCCAACGCGGGCGTCGATCAATCCAACGTGCCCGGGGACCATTTCGCGACCGTCCTGCCCACCGATCCCGATGCTTCGGCGCGCCGTCTCCGAGCGAGCCTCAACTGCGGAGCCGTGATCGTCACCGATACCTTCGGCCGGCCCTGGCGTGAAGGCCTGGTGGACGTCGCCATCGGCGTCGCGGGACTCGATCCGCTAGAAGATTTGCGTGGACACACCGACCGCCACGGCCGTAAACTATCGAGCACCATCGTCGCGGTCGCCGATCAACTCGCGGCCGCTGCGGGTCTGGTGATGAGGAAGGCCGGCGGATGTCCCGTGGCGCTGATTCGCGGCTTCGATTTCCAGCCGTCAGAGAGCACTGCTCGTTCGTTGCTCCGCAAACCGGACCAGGACCTATTTCGTTAACAGAGCAGCCGCCAGTTCCCGCCACTCCGGCATCGGCAAAGCCTTGGGATCCTTAGTGAGCACCTGAATACAAACATGATCAGCGCCCGCCGCATGATGCTCGCCGATGCGCTTTCGAATCGCGTCCAGATCGCCCCATGCCACGATCGCGTCGATCAGCTTATTGCTTCCGCCATCCTTGAAATCGCCTTCGTTAAAACCAAGCCGCAGAAAATTGTTGGCATAGTTGGGCAGCGTCAGATAGAAGCCGAGAAACGCGCGGCCAATCCCCCGAGCTTTTTCCGCATCGGCCTCCAGCACCACGGCCTGCTCCGGACACAGATATGGTTTCGGCCCCAAAATCCTCCGGGCCTCCGCCGTATGTTCCGGATTCACGTTATAAGGATGCGCGCCATCCGCGCGTTCGCCCGACAGTTCCACCATCTTCGGCCCCAGCGCCGCAAGAACGCGCACTGGCATGGTCGCCGGCGGAACGGAGCCATAAGGCGCCTTGTCCATGAGATCCAAATACGCCCGCATGGTTGCCACTGGCTTGTCATAAACGTGGCCACGCAATTGTTCCACCAGCGGGATATGGCTCACGCCCAGCCCCAGTAGAAATCGATTGGGATACGCCTCAGCCAGCGTTTTCTGCCCGCACGCCATGGCCATCGCATCGCGCGCATAAATGTTCGCGATCCCAGTGGCAACCACCATCCGCTGAGTCGCCGCCAGCAGCAGCCCGGAGTTCACCAGCGCGTCGCGCCCAAAGGCCTCACCGAACCACAGGGCCCCGTAGCCCAGCTCTTCCAGCTCGCGCGCCGCCTCTTGCGCTTTCGCCGCGGGCTGATCCTCCAATTGTCGCGTCCAGATTCCGACGCGCCCAAGTTGTATCGAACTTTGCGCCATGCTCTCCCCGAATCCTCCCCATCGATTGTATTTGCTTTTTCATCTTAGGGGTGGATGAAATCTGCGGCCGGGCGCATTATAGGTAGTGGAGGTAATTCCAGAATGAAAAGCTTACTGCTCGGTATGAGCGCAATGATGCTGGTGGCTGGAGCGGCAATGTACGCCGACGACGCACCGCCGGCCGAGGGCGCCAAGGCGCCCGGCTTTACCCTGAAATCGCAGGAAGGCAAAGAGGTCAGCCTAAAGGATTTCAAAGGCAAGTGGGTGGTCCTTTACTTCTACCCCAAGGACATGACACCGGGCTGCACCATTGAAGCCCACAATTTTCAGCGCGATCAGCCTGAATTTGACAAAAAGAACGCGGTGATTCTTGGCGTCAGCCTGGACACCGTGGATTCACACGTGCAATTTTGCACCAAGGAAAACCTGACGTTTAAGCTGCTATCCGATCCCGAGCACATGGTGGTCGACAAATACGGCTCACTCAGCCACTTCGGAACCATGACGGTGGCCGCGCGCAACACCTTCCTGATCGATCCCAAGGGCACCATTCGCAAGGTCTATCTTAAGGTTGATCCGAATCCGCATAGCAAGGACGTTCTCGCGGCCCTGGACGACTTGCAAAAAAAGAGTGATTGAAGCGGGTCCGCTGGGCCTGGCTTAAAATGAAGCGAAGTGCCCACGCAGCAGCAACAGTTCGAGCAGATTGCCCTGCCGCATCTTGCGGCCCTGCTGCGTGTGGCTCGACGCTTGACGTTTGATCCCGCATCGGCCGAGGACCTGGTGCAGGAAACCATGCTGCTGGCCTGGCGCGGGTTCCATGGATTTCAAACCGGCACCAATGCGCGGGCCTGGTTCTTTCGTATTTTGTTCAACGCATTTCATGGCGCGGGCCGGAAGCAAGTTCCCGCACCGCCAGGCTCCAGAACGATCAACGCGGGACTGCAAGAAGCCGTTGAGATCTCGGAGGCGCTGGGCGCATTGCCCATCGAGCAGAGAACCGTTCTGTTGCTCGTGGTAGTAGAAGGATTCACCTGTCGTGAGGCTGCGGGGATCTTAGATTTGCCGATCGGCACCGTGATGTCCCGGCTCAGCCGGGCGAGGCAGGAATTGCGAAGTAGTTTGGCGCCATTGGCGAAAGAAGCGTACCGGTGATGGACCAATAAAGTTGATTGACCGAAGAAGAAAATGACCGACGAAGAACTGGATCAGCGCTTGCGGGCGGCAGTACTGGCCGAGCCGGTCGACACTTCCTCACTCGAACGTTCTATTCGTGAACGGATCCGGCGGCCTCGTGTTGCCTTGTGGCTGGCCGGCATCGCGGCCAGCATCGCGATCCTGATCGGCGCGTTCTTCCGTCCGCAAGCTCCGCCGCTCTGCGTGGCCGCTGCCGAGGATCATCGGCGCGAGATCGTAGAGGGTGAAACGCGGCCGTGGCTCACCAAGATCGCCGCCATTCAGTCTCTCGCGCAGAAGCAGGGTGTGCCGGGGTCGGCGATTCGAGCTCTTGGAACCACCGGCTATGGCCTGGAACGCGCCCGGCTGTGCTTCCTCAAGAAGCAAATCTTCCTGCATTTGGTTTACACCAAAGACGGTGAAGAATTATCGGTCTATCTGCGGACTCGCGGTTCGGATTCGCCATTTGACGGGTCAGTGAAACATACCTTTGTGGGCGCCGAAGACCTGGCGTACTTCGAGACCGATAGTTTGACAGCCGTGTTTGTCGACGAGCGATCCAAAGCGCAAGCCGCGGCGTTCGCGCGCGCAGGTGCCCGAGTCCTTTAGTTTCCGCCGGTGGAGGCGGGAGGTCCCGAAGTCATTTTCTTGCCGTCGGCCCAGGTGACTTCGCGGGAATGCGCAAAGTTCGATCCGTCGCGCGCGCGCCATCCATATACCGTGACTGTGTCGCCGATCTTCATCGTTTCCCGCGTCCATCCCTGGCGTCGCAACATGTTGGGTGGGAAGCCCTCAAACTTCCAAGGGATGACGCCCGAGTCGTCCTTCACGTCCATGTAGAAATGAATGTGCGGGTTCTCCCAATCCACCTTGGTAACAACTCCGGTGATGGTGACCGGCTTGGCATCGTCGTATTCAGCCCCGAAAGAATGATGGGCGAACACAGGCGCCGAGAGCAGTAACCCGGCAATCGCGGTGAAAAAACAGCTTCGCATGGGCTGAAACATTATGCCTGAAACATTATGCCTGAAACATTATGCCTGAAACATTATGCCTAAGACATTATATAGAAAACACCTGCTCGGCATTGGTCTGGTAGAGCTTCTTTTTGTCGGCATCGCTGATCGGGAGGTTGTCGGTGACCTGCACTTCTTCCGGAACGAATTGATACGGATAATCCATAGCGTAGAGCACGCGATCAACGCCCAGCACCGATTGACAATAAAGAATGGGCGGCTCCCAGGCCATGCCGCTGGTGGTGACGTAAACGTTTTCCTTGATGTAATCGCTGGGTTGCTTCCCGAGCTTCTGAACGGATGCGTAGCGATTGGCTTTCACCATGGCGCGATGCATGAAATCGATGCGGAAAAGCCAATAGGGAAGACCTTCGCCCAAATGTCCGACCACGATGCGGAGCTTAGGGAA
>JBEKLB010000024.1:0-28932 GCA_050010415.1 Bryobacteraceae bacterium
AGCCTTCACCGTCAATGGCTCCGGAGGGCAAGCTCAAACCGCCAGCATAACCTTGAGTGGCGCCAACACTGCCGCCCAAGCCGTTGCCACCATCAACACCGAGCTGCAAGCCAGCGACAACCCGGCGCTCCAAGGCATCGTCGCCAGTGTCGACTCCACCGGAGCGAACATCACGTTCGCGAGTGATTCCCCGGGCACCTTCAACGTTGTGATCGGCCAAGACGTGCTCGGCGGCGCCGGCGGCACCGCAGATGCGTTGGGCTTTGGTAACCCCAATACCACCGCCACATCGTCGGTGGTCGGCACCGGGGCGACATCCAGCATCCTCACTGAGGCAGGCGCTCAAATCGCCGTCTCGGCGCTGGCGAATTCGGTTGCCACACTCGGCAGCGCGCAGGCGGCTGTCGGACGAGGCGAGAATCAATTCACCTATGCCACCAACCTGGCGCAATCGGAATTGACCAATGAAGCCGCCGCCGAATCCAGCATTCGGGACGCTGATCTGGCGGCCGAAGCGGCCAATCTAACCAAAGCGCAAATCCTGCTGCAGGCCGGCGTGGCTGCGCTGGCGCAAGCCAATGCCGCTCCGCAAAGTATACTTGCGCTCCTGAAGTAATTCTTCGGGAAACTGAAGCGGTACTCCTCTCTTCCCGGGCGAAGACGCGTCTCGCCGCGCGCCTTCGCTCTTTTTGTTTTCTTGGGCCGCAAATTTCTTCTCGCGCTGCGGAGTTTTTCTCGCGAAAACAGCTGACGCGCCGATGAGCATCTCAAGCGCCCGCACAACTAGACAAGCGGGTGAAAGGAAAATAAATGAACCGACTTCACTTGCTTCGAATCTCTTCCGTGCTGTTTGCGCTGACGGCTTGCAATCATTATCTTGAAGCTGCGACACTGACCGCTGCAACCAGCCCCATCAGCCTCACTTGCACCCAAGGTCAAACCTGTTCGTCCTCAGGCACCACTGATCTTAGTATCAGCGCCGGCACTGGCTATTTCACAGTAACGCCCCCCAGCGTGCCTTGGCTTGTTATCACACCCATGGCGGGCACCGCCGACGTCACCCCCACCGACAACGTCTTGACGTTTTCGGTTAGTGCCGGGTGGACGAGTCTGGGGCCCGGGTTTTATAGCACCAGCGTAGCCATCGTTTCTCTGGGCAACACCGGCACCAGCGTAACCGTCACACTGGAAATACAGAGCGCCCTACCCACGCTGATAGTGAAGGGCGGGCCGAATACCCTGAATCCGATCGCCTATCTCGCCGGCGCGGCAGCTCCCACTATGTCCCTTACCGTGCTCTCCAGCTCGGGATTGCCCCTACCCTTTACGGTCACCGCCGCCAGTGCTACCACGCCCGAAGGCGTGAGCAGTTGGCTGACATCGGCGTCCTCGAGTGGCATTGCCTACAGCTGGGGCACCACCCTGAGCTTTAGCGCTTCCGCCACTGCCACCACGCAGGACGCCCAACCCGGCGACCTGCTGACCGCAACCATCACCATTACGCCTGCCGGCGAGAACCCGGTGATCATCCCCGTGAGCATCGCCGTTAGCGCCGCGGCCGCCACCATCACAGGCGTATCTCCATCCGCGGTGCCGCTCCTGGTTACCGGCGTAGCGCCCGGTTTCGTTACGCTGACCTTGCATGGCACCAACTTTGTCTCCACTACGGGAACACAGAAAACGAAGGTGTTCATAGGAGCCACTGCGGCTACGGCCACTCAAGTTGTGACGGACTATGTCACGGTGCTCAGCCCGAATTACCTGACGGTTACGGTTCCGTATGCTTCCACGGGAGCTCCGTTCGCGGTGGCCGGCACCACAGCGCTGCAGATTGGAGTAGCGAATGGCACCAACCCCAGCGCGCCCCTCACCGGAGACGTGCCGCTGACCGTTACGGCCGCTCCCATCATCTACGCTGTCACCAGCGCTTCTGCCTATGTGAATGTGTCGCCCCCGAAAACGGCTCCCTACGACATCCTCAGCATCTTCGGCGCCAACTTTTGTACGCTCTGTACCGGGACCAACAACGTTCTGGTAGGCGTTCCCGATCCGGTCTACGGCCGTTTCCCGACGTTTCTTAGCCCCGACTCAGGGACCCATAAGATCAGCGTCGTATTCTCGTTACCCGGCACCGCAACGACGAACCTGCCGGGCTACATTCTGTTTGCCTCCAGCAATCAAATCAACGTCCTGGTTCCCGGGACGCTTACTACCGTGACACTCTCAGGCGCGATGAACGTGGCGGTGGGTTATGACCTCACCAATCCTGCCGGCGCCGCCGCAACGTCCGCGCTGTTTTCGCTCTCTACCGCTGCCACGGATCCTGGAATCTTTACCATTGAAAGCGATGGACAGGGCCAGGGCGCCATTACCGACGGCGTCACTTTTGTCCTGAATAGCTCAACCAACCCGGCCGAGGTCTACAGCAGCAGTACACCGACACTCGGCACGGTTGCAATTTTTATGACTGGCTTGGGCGCTCCCACTAGCGCCGGCAACGACGCGCTGACTACCAATCCCACTTACTTTACCAACTGCATATCCGGGCTCGGCAGCGTCGCCGGCAGCGCCACGGTTGTGGCTACTGGCTACCTGGGCACGGTGAACACGCCGCATCTTGCCACGGCATTTACGGGTGCCTACAACCCGCCAAGCACGTATGTCGTGCCGTCGCCCTTGTGGACATCCATTGACGGCGCGGTCTTGGAACCTGCCCTTTTGCAAGGCAACTACCCGCCTTGCTTCCCCATCGCCAGCAGCGGCCCCACCGTTCCCATAGTGACCATCGGAGGAACCCCCGCTACTGTAACTTATGCCGGCTTCGTCTCCGGTTCTATTGCCGGCCTGTACCAAATCAACGCGCAGGTGAATGCGCCAGGCACCAGCCTGGGCACTCCTCCGAACGCTTACCCTGTGACCGTCAGCCAGAACAGCGTGGTTAGTCAGGCCGGCGTCACGATGTGGGTCGATTTCTAAGAGATAGTAAAATTTCGAGAATATTGACCGGGCGGCGATGCGGATCATTCCGCCTCGCCGCTTTCATTTGACGGCTGCACTTGCCGCGCTAAAAGTCCACTCGCTTGTTAATGAACTCGCCGTCGCGGAGCTCGACGTCGAAGTCGATGGATGCTCCGCTTCGCGCCACTTTCAGGTGATACCTTGCTGGCGGCAGATTGAAAACTGCCGGCGTGCGTTTGCCCTGCACAGCCCCGTCCATTTCGATAGTCGCGCCGGGAGGCTCCGACGTGATGCTCAACGTGCCGAAAACTTTGGTGAGCTGGAGGAACAGATCGCCGTCCTGGGGCACGCTGAACACCCGGGGATACGGCCGGTATCCGGCCATCTGGACCGTCAGCGCATGACGCCCGCCACTGAGCGCGAGCATGCATGGCGTCTTGCAGGCCAGTGCCGAGTCTCCGTCCACCGTCACTTGCGCGCCAGGCGGCTCGGTTAGAAATTGTACACTCTGTCCGACATTCGATTTCGGCGCAATCACCGGGGCCGGGATGGTTCGTTCAGGCTGAGTCCGCGTGGGAGACGGTTCCGCGTTCTCGCGTGGCGCAGGGGTGCTCGGCGGCGTGTTTTTCGATGCGGGCTGGGTTTGAGTTGTTGGCGGGGTTTGAGTTGCTGGCGGCGGCTGGGAGGCGGCTGGAGTCTGGGACGTAGACTCGGGCGCCGTAACTTCTGGAGCCACCGGCGGCGCGGGCGGTTGTTTCGTGGTATCGGCCGGAACTTGCGACTGGCCTACCGGGCTGGGTTTCGGCCCCGAATTGTCTGCGGTTGGAGCCGGAGAGTCCGTAACCACAGCCTGCTCGGAATTGCGGTTGAATAAATACTTCTGCGCGCCGAACAATACCAACCCCACCAGCCCAATGCCCACCAGCATCCACACCAGGCTTCGCAGTACCGGGCTGCGTTGCTCCGTGGGATTCTCAAAGAGGACCGGCGCGGCAGTTGCGGAATCGTCCAGCCGCGACATTGGACGCACTTGGGGAGGCGCGACATGGTGAGGCGCAGCGGGGGGCCCCGGCGCCGGCCTGACATCCACTGGCCCACCCCCCATGGTCGGCATACTGTGCGCGCTGCTTCTTGGCAATGGACGCCATCCCGGAGTCGCCTGGAGTGCACCCGCTAACGCATCCACAAACTGAACACACCCGCCGTAGCGATCGTTCGCGCTCTTGGCCAGCGCCTTCTTCAGCACCATTTCCACCTGCGGGCCCACGGTGGGGTTCAGACGTTGCGGTGGAACCGGATCCTCACGCACGATGCGGAACAATAGCGCCGGCAGTTGATCGGCCAGGAACGGTTTTTCACCGGTCAGCATTTCGTAAGCGATCACGGCGAGCGAAAACTGATCGGCCCGCCCGTCCACGGCATGACCTTGCACCTGCTCCGGTGACATGTAGTTCGGCGTGCCCATCATGACGCCGCTTTGCGTCATCTGCTGGGACATGATTTTTGCGACCCCAAAGTCCGTGATCTTGGCGTGGGTACGCTCGTGGATCAAAATGTTCGCTGGCTTGATATCGCGATGGACGATGCCCTTTTGGTGGGCGTAATCGAGCGCGGTGGCGGTCTGCCGCAAGATCGACAGCGCGTTTTCGCTGCGGATGGGCTCGGCGCCGTTCAAGACCTTTTCGAGCGGCGGGCCGTCCACGCATTCCATGAAGATATAGGCCAGCCCGTTCTCTTCGGCGATATCGTAAATGGTGACGATGTTGGGATGCGAAAGCATCCCGGCCGACTGGGCCTCGCGAAACAGGCGCTCGCGCAACCGTTCCCGCTCACTGATGTCGGTAAAATCCAGCAGGCGGATGGTCTTGATGGCGATGATCCGGCCGATTGCGGGATCTTGGGCGCGGTAAACCACCCCGGTCGCTCCACGGCCGAGCTCGTCCAGAATCCTGTATCGGCCGATCTGATCCACGCTGATGACGCTATTTTATCAGTTCGGCGATTCCACCCTGTAAGCCTGCGCGATCCGCTTAAGCTCCGCCTTGCGCGGATTCGGCCTGCCACAGACCCATACGGCTCCGCAGATCCTGGAACTTGGGATGCTTGCGCAAGTTGTCGAACTCAGTGCTGAGCAGATGAACCGGCAGAGAAGTATCGCGCGCATCGACGGCCCGCTCTAGATAGGCGAGCGCTTGGTTATCGTCGCGCAATCCGGCATAAATAGCCGCGAAACTCATCGGAGATACGTAGTGGGATTCCGACCGCGCATTCAGGATTCCGATCTCTCGCTGCGCTTCGTCGCGCCGGCCGGCCATCCCGTAGCAATATCCCATCTGGCCGTGCAGCAAAGAACCGCACTTCATTTGGCTGGCGTTGGTAAGATGCGCGATCGCATCGCCGAACTGCCCTTTCCCGGCATAAGCCATGCCCAATCCGAGATGGGGCAGCCCGTAATCGGTGGCCAGCCGCGAGACCAGCGTGTGCTGGGCGATCGATTCGTCGAACCGATGGCAGATGCCATAAATCCATCCCAGGATAAAGTTGGGAAACAGCGCGGCAGGGTCTGCCTCGAGCGCCCGCTCCACTTCCACCACGGCAGAATTCTGCGCGCCGCGGCAGGCTAGTTGAATCCCATATGCCAGGTGGCCGATGGGGTCGCTTTTGTCCAACTGAATACCCTTCTGGAGTTCCTCTTCACCCGCCGCCCAGTCCCAATCCAGAAGCGACAGTACCGCGCCCAGCGCTACGTGCGCTTCGGGCAACGAGGGATTGAGCGAAATAGCGCGCACCGCGGCTTCTTTCATCCGGGTATGCGAGTCTCCAGGCGGCAGTAATCCAAAAACAGAACTCACCAGCAGAGCTTCCGATAGCGCGGCCCAGGCCGCAGCGTAGTTGGGATCGATTTCCACTGCCTTGCTGAGGAAGGCGATGCTATTCCGAATGCTGTCCGGCGTGGCAAGCTTCCAATGGTACCGGCCTTGCAAATAAGCGTCCCAACCTTCCTTGCGGTCTGGTGGGCGCCGGGACACGTTGCCTTCCCTGGCTGGAGCCGCCAAATCCCGCACCAGTTGCTGCGCCAGAACGTCGATGGAGGATAAATCCTGGAGCCGGCCTTCCGCGGTTTCAGACCAGATGTAGGAACCATCCGCGCTCTGCTGCAATTGCAAGAGGAGGCGGAAACCGTCTTCCTGGAGCTCAATGCTCCCTTCGATGAGGTAGTCGGCCGCGCTCCCGGCCGCCGGCGGAGAAACCTCGCTCCCTGGCGCCTGACTCTGCGGCTTCACCACCACCACCTGGAAGCAGCCTTCCTTGATGAGCACGTGCGCCAATCGCCTTTGAATCTCTTCGGCCGCCGCGCTGGCTTCCGCCGTGCCCGCTTCCGACGTCGCGTTGATCAGGGAGAAAAGCCCGATCTCCATACTGCGCCGCGGCAAAAGCGGACCAACCCCGTTGCTCGCGCTGCGGTATTCGAAAATCGGAACGTAGCTGCCCTTGCGCAGCACAATGCGGATGCCGTCCTCGCGCCCTTCCGTCCGATAATATTCCTCCAGCTTATAGCGCAAGCGGCGGGCTTCCACGCGAACAATCGAGTCCACCCGCGGGTCGAATGCCTCGCGCCGGTCAAATACCTCGAGTCCGATCAGATACTCCTTCAGCCGATGCGGCTGGCCCAGGAGACTCTCTTCGACCACAAATTGCAGGAAACGGCGGATGCGATGGGATTGTATGAATGCGCGACTACGCAGGATCAGATCCAGCTGCGAGCGAATCTCCGCAGCGGGAACGCCGTTCAGCACTGCCGTGGTTTCTTCGATAGGGTTTACGGCTGTAGACATCATCTCACTGGGTTCGACCCAAAACCCTAGTAACCGGTTACATGGATCTTTTGGGCGTGGGCCTTCTGGATCCTAAATACTCCCGAAGTTGCCTTCCCTCAGTTCTTTACAAATTCTCTTTACAAATTCATACTGGCGATGTCCACCGGCGACCGGTAACCCTCCACCACGACAATTCCGCTGTCGGTGACATGGTAGAGCTGGCGGTCGCGTTCCAGGTCGAAACCGATGGAAGTATCGGGGGGGACACGCACGTTTTTGTCCAGGATGGCCCGCCGGACTCGGGCGCGACGGCCGATGTCACAGTTATCGAAAATGATGGAATCCTCCACGCTGGCGTGCGAATGCACGCGCACTCCCCGGCCGATCACCGAGGTCCGGACCAGGCCACCGGAGAGGATGCTTCCACCCGAAACGATAGAATCCAAAGCCTCACCGCGCCGGCCATCGCTGTCAAAAATGAATTTCGCGGGGGCGTCGAAGTACCCGGCGGTGCGCAGCGGCCATGCCCGATTGTATAGGTTTAGCTCGGGCGATACCGACCGTAGGTCCATGTTTGCATCGAAGAACGCGTCCAGCGTCCCCACGTCCCGCCAGTACACCGGCGCCCCGGCCGGATCACCCGGAATCCGGTTCGTCTGGAAATCGTAGGCATACATGTCGGCCCGGCCGATCAGCCCGGGGAGAATGTCGCGGCCAAAATCATGCGAGCTGTTGTCTTTCACGCCGTCCGCGCGCAATTCGTCGAGCAGCAGCTTGGTGGAAAACAGGTAATTTCCCATGGACGCGTAAACGCGGTTGGGATCGCCCGGCATGGTGGGCGCGTCGGGTTTCTTCTCGTGAAAGCCGTTGATGAGCCCGTCTTCGCGCGTCTCCACCACGCCGAACTCGACGGCCTGCTCCTTCTCCACCGGGATGGCGGAAACCGTGACCTGCGCACCGCGATCGATATGAAATTCGATCATCTCGCGGATGTTCATGCGATAGATATGATCGGCGCCGAAAATGGCCACCACGTGTGGCTCGGCCTGTTCAATCAAGTTGATGTTCTGATAAATGGCGTCGGCCGTCCCGCGGTACCAATCTTCGCCGGCCGAGCGCATTTGGGCCGGAACCGGGATGATGAAATGGTTACGCAACAGGCTAGAGGCCTCCCAGCCTTCGCGTAGATGCTCCAGCAGGCTCTGGCTCTTGAACTGGACCAAAACATAGATGGAGTAGATGCCTGAGTTAATCAGGTTGCTGAGTACGAAATCGACAATGCGGTATCGACCCCCGAAGGGAACGGCAGGCTTCGCCCGCTCCTTGGTCAGCGGGTAGAGGCGCGTACCTTTGCCTCCGGCCAATACAAATGCGAGCACGCGCAATTGCATTTTATGAGTCTCCGATAGAAAATTTGCCAAAAGGGTTCATGCCTATTCTGGCAGAAGGCAAAGCATCGTGAAAGAGCAAAAGCCGTTTCAGCACGCCGTGTTAGAGACAGTCGGGAGTCTTGGTACGTTTCGATTCAATTTCCAGATCAAACCGGCTGAAGCCCGTATGCTACGATTTAGACTTACACCGCAGTCATGATTCGTGCCTATCGCGGCATCGTACCCAAGATCGCCGCTTCCGCTTACATCGATCAGAGCGCGCAGGTGATTGGAGACGTGGTGGTCGGCGAACGCTCCAGCATCTGGCCGAACGTCACTGCGCGCGGCGACGTGAATGCAATTCGTATCGGCAATGAGAGCAACATTCAGGACAATTCGGTTTTGCATTGCGACGCCGGGTTTCCTTTGCTCATCGGCGATCGAGTCACGGCGGGCCACCAGGTGATGCTGCATGGCTGCACCATCGAGGATGAATGCCTGATCGGAATCGCCGCCGTGGTGTTGAACGGCGCGAAGATAGGAAAAGGCTCGGTGATTGCCGCTGGTGCGGTGGTGCCCGAGGGCGCCGAGATTCCTCCGTTGAGCATGGTGATGGGTGTTCCCGCAAAGGTGAAGCGCTCCGTCACCGAGGAAGAGCGCGAGCGTTTCCGGCAAAATACCCAGCGTTACGTGGAAGCAGCGCGAGTGTACCGGGACGAACCGGCTTGAAAAGACCGCTCCCTCGGCTCGCGGCTCATTAACATGATTAGAGCAGTCAAAGGCACTCGCGATATTCTTCCCCCCTCCAGCGCCGTCTGGAATCAGGTGGACGCGGTTGCGCGCGAAGTGCTGCGAATCTATAACTATCAAGAGATCCGCACTCCCATCCTCGAAGAGACCGCCCTGTTCGCGCGCGGCGTAGGCCAGGAGACCGACATCGTTAGCAAGGAGATGTACACCTTTGACGATCGCGACGGGAGTTCGCTTACTCTACGTCCCGAAGCTACTGCGTCGGTGATGCGCGCCTACATCGAGCATCGCCTGGATCAAAAGCCGGGCTTGCAGAAGCTGTACTACATCGGCCCGATGTTTCGGCGGGAACGGCCGCAGAAGGGCCGTTATCGACAGTTCTATCAGATCGGGGCGGAAGCTATCGGCTCGGAATCGCCCATGGTGGATGCCGAAGTGATCGAGATGGTCATCGATCTTCTACGCCGCGCGGGCCTCGAAGACTTTCAGTTACTGATCAATTCGGTGGGCGATCAGAATTGCCGGCCGCAGTACGTTGCGTTGCTGAAGGAGAAGCTTCAGGAAGTGAAGTCGCGCCTGTGCGACGATTGCCAGCGCCGCGCGGAAACCAATCCGCTGCGTGTGCTCGATTGCAAAGTGAGGGAAGATCAGGACATCATCAACGCGCTCCCGTCCATCCAGGATCATTTGTGCCATCCGTGCCGCACGCACTTCAGCGCCGTGAAATCGCAGCTGGACGATCGCGGAATCTCGTATGAGGTCCGCCCGCGCATGGTGCGCGGTCTGGATTACTACATGCGCACGACGTTTGAGATCGTGCATGGTTCTCTGGGCGCGCAGAATTCAGTGCTGGGCGGCGGCCGTTACGATGGCCTGGCCGAATCGCTCGGATCGCGCGTGCCTGCGCCGGGCATCGGATTTTCCATCGGGGAAGACCGGCTGGTGATGAGCGTGGAAAACGCCGCGCAAAAGGAAGACCCGCTGGTCATCGTCGCCTTTACCGGCAGCGACGCGACGCGCCATGCCGCCGGGAACGCCGCAGCGGAATTGCGCGATGCCGGTATGCGCGTAGAGGTGGCTGAGGGAAAATTGAAGAAGGTCTTCGAGGTCGCTAATAAGCTGAACGCGCGCGTGGCCTTGATTTGCGGCGAGAGCGAAACCGCCGTGGGCGAAATATCAATGAAGGACATGGAGAGTCAGGTGCAAGTGCAGATTCGTCGTGAATTGCTCGTGGAAAAGGTGGAAGAATGCCTGAGCAAGTATCGTTAGATTTCTTGGGTGACCTGCGCCGCACGCATAGCTGCGGCCAGTTGCGCGCCTCCGATGTGGGGCAGACCGCGTTGCTCATGGGATGGGTGCATCGCCGCCGGGATTTGGGCGGGGTGCTGTTCGTTCATCTGCGCGACCGGGATGGCGTCACGCAGATTGTGTTTCATGCCGACGCTGGCGCGGAGCTGCACGCTAAAGCTGAGATGCTGGGCTCGGAGTACGTGATTGCAGTAGAAGGCCTGGTGGCCAAGCGGGCGGCTGAGACTATCAACCCGGCGCTCGACACTGGCGAGGTGGAGTTGGTGGCGACGAAACTGTGGATCTTAAACGAATCGCGCACGCCGCCCTTCCCGATGGAAGACACTGTCGACGTGAAGGAAGACGCGCGCCTGAAATATCGTTACGTCGATCTGCGCCGTCCGCACATGCAGCGCAACATCATGCTGCGCTCGAAGATCAGCTTCGCAGTACGCGAGTTTTTATACAGCCAGGGGTTTCTGGAGATAGAAACGCCCTTCATGACGCGCTCCACGCCCGAAGGCGCGCGCGATTATCTGGTCCCCAGCCGGGTGCAGCCTGGCTCCTTCTACGCGCTCCCGCAATCGCCGCAAATTTTCAAGCAGCTTCTGATGGTGAGCGGCTACGAAAAATACTTTCAGATCGTGCGCTGCTTCCGCGACGAGGACCTGCGGGCCGATCGCCAGCCCGAATTCACGCAGATCGATTTGGAGATGTCGTTCCCGCAGCAGGAACGCGTCTACGAAGTGGTAGAGCCGATGATGAAGCGCGTGTTTGAAGCCGCGGGATACAAAATGGAAGAAGCATTCCCCCGGCTCACTTACGCCCAGGCCATGCGATCCTACGGCAGCGACAAACCGGACCTTAGGCTGCCGCCCTTCCATGTCCTCGATGGCGAATCGTGGCAACTGGGGCTGACGTTCGCGCCCGTTGCGATCCATATACCGAAGACCGGCGCGCTGAGCCGCAAAGAACGCGACGAGTTAAAGGAGTATGGGACCGAGCGTGGGCTGCGCGTTTACGACGATCTGAAAAAGCTGGACGCGAAGCTGGTGGAACAAGCAAGGGCGGCATCGCAAGCCGCCGAGGACGACCTGCTTCTGATCGCTGGATGGCCTGGGCCGCCGCAGGGCCAGCGTCCCGAAGAGACGTTCTATCAAGCCTGCGGACAGCTCCGTCTATTCGCCGCGCAGAAGTACAACGACCGGCACAAGCTTCTCGATCCGATGGTTTTCAAGCCGCTTTGGGTGGTCGATTTCCCGATGTTCGAATGGGACGCCGAAGAGAATCGCTGGAATGCAGCACATCATCCGTTCACTTCCGTGCACGACGAAGATCTCGAAAAGCTGACTAGCGACCCGGCGCGTTGCCGCGCCAAATCCTATGACGTCGTTCTGAATGGCACCGAGCTAGGCTCCGGGTCCATCCGTATTCATCGCCGCGACGTGCAGGCCAAGGTTTTTTCGGCGCTCGGATTCTCGGACGAAGAAGCCAAACGGCGCTTCGGTTTTCTTCTGGAAGCCTTGGAATATGGCGCACCCCCGCATGGCGGAATCGCGCTGGGTCTGGACCGTCTGGTGATGATCCTGGCGGGCGAAACTTCCATCCGCGAAGTGATTCCGTTCCCCAAAACCGCACGCGCGACCGACCTGATGTGCGAAGCGCCGTCGTCGGTTCCAGAAAAAGTGTTGCGCGAACTCGGCATCCGTATCAACGCCGCTGCGCCGAAGCCGTAAAGTGGAATCATGCCGGCGTCGAGCGCGGTGAGCATCGAAAGCGTGTGGAAGTATTACGGTGACTATCCAGCGCTCCGCGATATCTCCTTCAACGTCGACGGTGGTGCGTGCTTGGCGCTGCTCGGGCGTAATGGCGCGGGAAAGACAACCTTGCTGCGCATTCTGGGCGGACTTTCCAAAGCCGCGCGCGGCCGCGTATCCATCCTCGGCAAAGATGCGCGCTCGGGCGACACCCGTCAACGCATCGGCATCCTAGGCCATGGCATCGGCGTTTACGAAGAGCTTTCAGCCTTCGAAAATCTAAAGATGTTCGGCGAGCTGTACGGCCTGGATGACCCGCGCCGCACTGCCACCGAGTGGCTGGAACGAACCGGCTTGGATCGCGTTCGTGACGGTCTGGTTCGCGAATTCTCGCGCGGCATGCGCCAGCGTCTGGCGGTGGCGCGTTGCTTCCTGCATCAACCGGCTCTGCTGTTGCTGGACGAACCGTTCACCGCGCTCGATGATCGCGCTATTGCGGTGCTGCAAAGCCTGCTCAAATCCGCGCTCGCCGAGGGCCGCACCATCATCATGTCCACCCATCAACTGAGGGAAGCGCTGGAACTGGCGACCGATGTGGCGCTCATCAATCGCGGCAAACTCGCCTATCGCGGTGCTCGCACCTGGGAAATGTTGGAAGATCCCGGCTGGCTGTATCGTCACTACGGAGAAGCATGAAGTTTCTGGGCCAGAAGTTTCTGGGTCAGAAGTTTCTGGGACAAACCTGGGCGATCGCCGCCAAAGATCTGCGCTCGGAAATTCGCGGCAAGGAAGCCGTGAATGCTTCGGTGTCCTTCGCGCTTGTGATTCTGTTGCTCTTCAGTTTCGCCTTCGATTTGGAACCCGAGCAGATCCGCGACATCGCGGGAGGGTTGCTGTGGTTGATATTCGCCTTCGCCGGCACGCTCATTCTCAATCGCAGCTTTGCGCGTGAACTGGTGAACGACTGCCTGGATGCCCTGCTCGCTTCGCCCGTCAGCGGCGCTCAGTTGTTCTTCGGAAAATGCCTCGCCAACTACGTGCTCATCATTATCGTGGAGTGCATCAGCCTTCCGGTTTTCGCTATTTTCTATAATATTCGCTTGCCGCAACGCCTGGCGCTGCTGTTTTTAGTGATGCTGCTCGGCACCTGGGGCATCACCGTCATCGGCACTCTGTTCAGCGCCATGACGGTAAACCTGCGCCTGCGTGAGCTGATGCTGCCCACGCTGATTTATCCTATGCTGATACCGGCTTTGATCGGCGCCATCGAACTCAGTCGGGCGCTGATCACCGGCGGCCCTTTGGCTGAGAATATGATCTGGTTCCGCATTTTGGTGGCGTTCAATGTCATCTTTACTATTTTGTCTCTGGCTTTGGTAGAAATTGTGCTAGTGGGGTGAAACAATGAGACGGGTAAGACCATGCGTCTGAAAATCATCTTGGCTTTGACGGTCATCGCGGGCCTGATTCTGTCTGTCGATCTGTACCGCATCTTCCTGCAGGTTCCCGACGAAGCGAACCAGGGCGCGATATTTCGTATCATCTATTTCCACGTGCCGGCCGCGATCACGTCCTTCACCGGCTTCTATCTTGCGATGTTTTCCGCCATCGGATTCCTGGTTACCAAGGATCTTCAGTTCGACTCGGTGGCCGCTTCCATCAACGAAGTCTCGCTCGCTTTCGCCAGCATCACGCTCTGCACCGGCAGCATTTGGGGCCGGATTATCTGGGGCATCTGGTGGACCTGGGACCCGCGCCTCACTTCGTTCTTCGTTTGCTGGCTGATCTACGTCGGATATTTCATGCTGCGCCGCGCCATTGACGACCCTACGGCTCGCGCGCGCCTCTCGGCTGTGTTGTCCATCTTTGCCTGCGTGGATATCGTGCTGGTCTGGAAGTCGATTGAATGGTTCCGTACGCAGCATCCCGGCCCGGTGCTCGAAATCCGCGGCGGAGGCGGAATGGCGCCAGGAATGGAAGCGCCGCTTTGGTGGAATTTTCTCGCGTTTCTGATGCTGGCCACTGCCTTGATTCTTATCCGTACCCGCCAGGAAGGCATGAAACTGGAAATCGATGCGCTGCGCCGCCACGCTCACGCGTTTTAAGGAGCGATCATGAATCCACAAAACTACAATTTCATGTTTTACGGCTTCACGGTCGCGTGGCTCATCGTGATCGGCTACGTGATCTCGATCGCAGTCCGCGAAAAGAAGCTGCGCCAGGAACTGGACCGCGTCAAGAAGATGATCGAAGAGGGCGAGAGTACGCGGCGCTAACTGACGGCGCTAACTGACTAGGTCGAGTAACGTGACCTCGGGCCGGCAGTTCACGCGCACGCCATCTATGCTTCCCACGCCTCTCGTCACGTAAACCTTCCGCCCGTTCCATGGCTTCAACCCAGCGACGAAGCGCTTATCGCGGACCGGCACGAAGCGCTCGCCCAACATCGGCAACACCACCTGCCCGCCGTGGGTGTGGCCGTTCAACATCAGATCCCAAGGCCAATCCGCCAGGATGTCCTTCGTATCGGGATTGTGAGCTAACAGAATCGCAGGATCGTCCGCCGCGATGTTCCGAAACGCGCAATCGCCATCCACGTCGCCGCTCCAAAGATCTGGCACGCCGGCGAAGCGAATGGATTGATTGCGCACCCGCACTACTTCGGAACGGTTGTGAAGCAGTGACACGCCCGAGGCACGGAGCAGATCGCCAATCGCGGAGGTGTCTTCGTAACCGCCGCGCGATGCGGCCCATGCGCTTCCGTCGTGATTGCCCAAGGTGGCGAATACCGGCGCTGCGCTCGCCAACCGCCGAAGGATGCGCGCATACCGAGCTGCGTCAAAGGGGGTGGCATCGGTGACAAAGTCGCCTGTCAGGCAAATCACGTCGGGCTTCGCTTCCAGGCCCAGCTCCACCGAGCTCTCAATCAATGAAAAAGGCACCGACGGGGATACGTGAAAATCGGACAATTGCAAAATTCTCTAGTACGCCCCGGCAATCGCGTCCACAAATGCCTTAGGAATTGGCCACGCGCCATAGACCTGCCGTTCCTCGCGGTGAAAGCTTCCGGCCACCAGGACGCCGCTCAAATCCGATGGATCGGGTTTCTGGCGCTGCCGCGCGAGCAAGTCGCGCAGGGCTTTGGTGATTCCTTCAAACTGCGTGACCAGCGCAGTGGCTTCGGGCACCCCTTTGCAGGTGACGTGCAGTCCGAACTGCAATTGCTGAGAAGCGTCCGCGGCGATACTGAATACGATCTGGTCCGCGCCCCGCAACGCCGGCACGTAGGCCTTCGCGGCAACCGGCAATGAGTCGACGTCTTTGAGAGCAGCCGCCGGAATCAGCGCCCACACCGGCTCCTTCGGAACCGCGAGCGCGAACTGGCTCGACTTACTCGTCACTTGATACCCGGCGAAATCATCCGGGCCAATCGCCATCGCCATCACATCCGGCTTCAACAGATAAAACGAAATACGCCGATTCGGCTGGCTTCCCGGCATCACGCAAAAATCGTTGTGACAAGATCCGCCGTCCCGCGCTGCATAGTCCCTCAGATTATTCCAATGAAAACGCCCGCGCAGCGCGAAGTAAATCCGGCTATCCTTCAACGCTGCAGCCACTGCATCCAGATCGTGCGCGTAATCGAACTTCGTCTCCTGGACGAACTGTTGATAGTCGGGTTCCTCGGCGGTCTTCGAGCCCGCCAGCATGCTGAGGAATCCCGCTCGCCGCAATGCATCCACGTCGATGTAAATCACGCTGGCGTTGGCGGCTGGAAGGTAGCCCACCAGATCCGAAGGCCGAGCGGCTCTTCGGACGTGAAGCCAGTAAATACCAGCGCCGGCCAATCCGCACACCACCAACAGCAACAGTGCAACGCGGTACCGGAATTGGGAAAGGGCGTTCACACCGCCGCGGCCGTCTCCGTCATGCGCGATTCCTTCCACAAATCGATATACGGCGTGAGCGATCGCATCATGGCCTGGAATTGCGGAATATCCAGCGACTGCGCTCCATCGCTGACCGCCTTTTCGGGCGCCGGATGCACTTCCACAATCAGGCCGTCGGCTCCAATGGCAACGCCCGCGCGTGCCAGCGCCGGAACCAGGCTGCGCTTTCCAGTGGCGTGGCTCGGATCCAGAATCACCGGCAGATGCGTCAGCTCATTGAGCGCGGCGACTGCCGCGATGTCGCAGGTGTTGCGCGTGACGGTTTCAAAGGTGCGGATACCGCGCTCGCACAGAATCACGTTCGGATTCCCGTGCGCCACAACATACTCGGCCGACATGAGCAGTTCTTTGATGGTGGAACTCATGCCGCGCTTCAGCAGCACTGGCCGGTTGCATTTCCCAAGCGTCTTGAGCAACGCGAAGTTCTGCATGTTGCGCGCCCCGATCTGCAGAATGTCCGCATAATCGGCCACCAGATCCACGTCCCGATCGCTCATTACCTCGGTAATAATCGCGAGGCCGGTGGCTCGTTTGGCTTTGGCCAGCAGCTTCAACCCTTCTTCCTCCAGGCCCTGAAAATCGTAGGGCGAAGTTCGCGGCTTGAACGCGCCGCCACGTAGCAGTTTCGCGCCCGCTCGCGCCACGCCCTCGGCCGCCTGCATAATCTGCTTCTCGGATTCCACCGAGCACGGCCCGGCCATCACGATGAATTCGTCCCCGCCGATCTCGCAACCGTCCACGCGGATGCGCGAACGCTCGCTCCTGTACTCCTTGCTCACGAACTTGTAGGGCGCTGAGATGCGAACGGCTTTTTCCACTTGGGGCATGGCCTCTACCGATTCCAGGCACGCCGTTGTGTCGCCGACGCCAACCGCGGCAACCACCACGCGTTCCTCACCCTCAATAGCGTGGATCTTATAACCGAAATCCCGGATGCGCTCACACACTTGCTCGATCTCCTCTTTCGTCGAGTGGAGTTTCATCGAGATGATCATTTTCTATCTCCTAAAATGAAAAACCCACTCTTTCGAGTGGGTTGCTTTTACTATAACTGCTCTTGCTTAAGCCAACGCCACTCGCCTCGATTCAGGCGCTAAACCAGTACCAAAATCGAAACGAGTTGTAGGCTCGACCACACATGAAGCTTCAGTATATGCAGAATTCCGGGCCACGTGCAAGGCGGCCGGCGTTCTTTACGCCAGGGATGTGCAACGGATCAACTCCAGCGGGCCAAGGCGAGGGAACCGCGTGGGCGACCGTTCAATGGCGCTGCGTACCGGCTCGAAATCCGCCGCATTGTTGTGGATTAAGGGCGTCCTCGCCACCAGAGCGGTAGCGGCGATCATGCTATCGAACCGCCAACGGGACAAACGTTCTTGGGGTGACTCCGCCAAATAGTGCGATCGCTTTGACGGGGTTGGAGGAACCGGCACTAACGCCATGATCTCGCCGGCAACCACGGCAACAGCCCCGTCGAGCGGCCAGACGTGGCCTAGCCCACTCAGATAGGCAACCCGAGCCGACGCAATGGTCTCGCGCCGCTCTTCACGGGCGTGGCGCCCTATGAGACCGTAACCCCGAATTCGCTCCAGAACGGTGACGGCGGAAACATGAATTGGATGAAGCGATAAGTAGATGCGCATCCAGTTCAGAAGGTCGGAATGCTTCGTTCGCGCCAGCCAGCTCTCGGCGCTGGTGTCGAATAGGAACGGACCAGAAGCTGGATCCACCACAGGCTAACGCCTTGCTGCCGGTTCCAGTACAATGCCGTCCAGAAGCGACAATTCATCGTCCGTGAAGCCCGAAAAAGCTTTTCGGTAGTGGCGAGCACTTCTTCCGAGCGCTCGGTTGCCGCATGCGCCTTTAAACCCTCCGACAGAGCTTCCGAGATCACCGTGCTGAGGTTCACCTTTCTCGCGCGGGCGATGCTCTTCGCTTTCGTGAGTGAGTCCGAAGGCAGGGTCAATGTTGTTCGCTGCTTCTTAACTTTGCTGAGTGAACGTGCCGGCCCCATGCACACAGTTTGGCATCAAATTGGTCATCAATGTGTATCAGGCTTGCGCCCGTCATGGACACCCGCCGCTGAAAGGTGAAACAATATCCCGTGGCATGAAAATATTCGTGGCCTTGTCGGTGTTTACCGCGGCTTCGCTGGCCGCTCAAGCCCCACCCGCCCCCGCGCCGCGTCCCGGCGGCAATATGCTCATCAGCCGCGCGGTGCCCGATGCCGCAGCCGTCGAGCGTGGCCAGAAGGTCTTCGTCGGCAACTGCGGCTTTTGCCATGGCACCACCGCGCAGGGCGGCGACACGGGTCCTGACCTGGTTCGTTCCTCGCTGGCGCTCGATGACGAACGCGGCGACAAGATTGGTCCCGTGATTGAACAAGGCCGTCCAGGCAAAGGCATGCCCGCGTTCCATCTGCCCGCGGATCAGATTCAAGATATCGCGGCTTTCTTACGCTCCCGCCAGCAAGCTGCCATTGATCGCAACGCCTACAACATCCTCAATGTCGTGACCGGTGACCGCGAGAAAGGCCGCGAATATTTCAACGGCGCCGGCCGCTGCCACACTTGCCATTCGCCTACCAGCGATCTGGCGGGCATCGCGAAAAGGTACGACCCCGTCGCGCTGCAATCCCGCTTCCTGTATCCGCGCCCGCGTCCTGGCGAAGTGCCCACTCTTCGTCCACAGGTGGCGGTTACGCTCGCGTCCGGACAATCCTTCACAGGCACGCTGGAGTCTCTCGATGACTTCAATGTCGCCCTGCGCGACGCCACCGGCGATTATCATTCCTTCTCGCGCGATGCGCACGTCAAAGTGGAAGTCCACGACCCGCTGGCTGCTCACGCCGAGCTGCTCAAGAAATACACCGACGCGGACGTCCACAACCTGCTGGCTTACCTGGTGACCTTGAAATGAAACATCCGCTCGCTGCGCTCGCGCTGGTTGGCTGTTCGCTGTCGGCGCAAAGCCTGGATCCAGCCCTCTTGCTGAAGCCGCCCACGGACGCGTGGCCCACTTACAACGGCGATTACTCCGGGCGCCGTTTTAGTCCGCTCACGCACATCAATTCCTCGAACGTCACTGCGATGACCTTGGCCTGGGAATATCGTCTCGATCCCGGCAATGGAACGCTCACGTCCAGCATCAAATCGACACCGCTCGAGGTCAACGGCGTCCTCTACTTCACGCTTCCGGATCACGCCTGGGCTATCGACGCGCGCACTGGCCGGCAGCTCTGGCATTACCAATGGGAATCGCATGGCGGCATCCACATCGGAAGCCGCGGCTTCGGCATGTATGACGGCTGGCTGTACTTCGAAACGCCCGATAATTACCTCATTTCGCTGAATGCCAAGGACGGCACCGAACGCTGGCACGTGGAAATCGCCGACGTGAAACAGGAGTATTTCTCGACGCCAGCGCCCATCGTCATCCGCAATCACATCATCGTCGGAGTAGGCGGCGATTCTCTCGATGTTCCCGGTTATCTGGAATCGCGAGATCCAGAGACCGGCAAATTACAATGGCGCTGGAACACGACGCCGCGCAAGGGCGAGCCGGGGGCTGAGACCTGGCCGAATCCGGAAGCCATGGAACACGGCGGCGGCATGACCTGGGTACCCGGCACTTACGATCCCGAGCTCAATCTTTATTACCTCGGCACCGGCAATCCGAATCCTGTCATGGCGGGCCAAGGCCGAAAGGGCGCCAACCTGTGGACCTGTTCCATCGTGGCTTTGAATCCCGACACCGGCAAGTTGGCGTGGTATTTTCAAGCCTCGCCGCACGACACGCACGATTGGGACGCGGCGGAAACTCCGGTGCTGATCGATGGCGAGATCGACGGACGTCCGCGCAAGCTGCTGGCGCAATCTAGCCGCAACGGCTACTTTTTCGTGCTGGATCGCACCGACGGTAAGAACATCCTTTCGAAACCCTTTATCGATCTCAATTGGTCCAAGGGCCTGGACGCGAAAGGCCAGCCCATCGGCAATCCCGACAAGGAGCCGAAACCCGATGGCACGCTTGTGATTCCGGCGCTGGGCGGCGCGGCGAACTGGCCATCGCCGAGCTTCGATCCCGAAACTGGATTGTTCTACGTCAACGCAGCGTCGTCTTACAGCCTTTATTACCTCACCGATACCGACGACAAACCGGAAGGCTACGGTGGGCGCGATGCCGGGGTTTACGCTACCCTGGCTCTCAAAGCCATCGATTACCGCACCGGCCAGATCCGCTGGACGCACGACTACAATCGTGGCGGCGGATCCATCGGCATCCTGACCACCGCGGGAAAGCTGTTATTTACTGGCGATCCCTCCGGGAACTTCATCGCCTACGATCCGGCCAACGGTAAGATCCTCTGGCACGCTCACCTCATCAGCAATTTGAGTAACGGTCCGATGAGTTACGAACTCGACGGACGCCAATATGTCGTGGCCGGCGCAGGCGACACTCTGTACGGCTTTACACTTTTGCAATAAATAGAACTTTTTTTACAAAGATTTCACACGCGCGTCACTCCTCTGGGCATCCCACTATTGAACAATGGGAACGCCTATGACCCTCTCCATTCGAATTTCCGTGATTCTCGCAATCACCACGCTAGCGTTCGCGTCCGCGCAAGCTGAGTCGATCTTGGGCCAGCTACCCACCAGCCCGGAACGAATCGTATCCACCGTTCCGCCCAACGGCGATGAGAACCCGTATGGTGTGGCTGTGGTGCCTGCCGGCTTCCCTAAAGGCGGCCTATTGGCGCCCGGCGACATCCTGGTTTCCAATTTCAACAACAACATGAATGTGCAGGGAACCGGAACCACCATTGTGAGTATCGCTCCGGGCCAGAGCGCTTCGGTCTTCTTTGAAGGTCAGGCGCCGTTGGGCCTCACCACCGCGCTCGGCGTTCTTCGGGCCGGTTTTGTGCTGGTCGGAAATGTTCCCACGAACAGCAGTGGCGCGGCAGAGCAAGGTTCGCTGCTGGTGATCGATCGCTCCGGAAATAGGGTGGCTAATTTGGTCAACGCCGCGTTTCTGGATGGCCCTTGGGACCTGACCATAAACGATTTGGGAAGCACTGCGCAGGTTTTCGTCTCCAATGTCCTCAATGGAACAGTTACTCGTCTGGACGTTTTCCTGGGAAACGGTACCTTCGATGTGATTGGCGTCAACCAAATCGCTCACGGATATACGTTCGCGCCCAACGCGGCGGCGGTCGTCGTCGGCCCCACGGGTCTAGCTTATAATCCTGTTCTCGACGTACTCTATGTGGCGTCCACTGCCGACAACGAAATTTTTGCAATCCCATTCGCCGGCAATTCGAATAGAGACGTCGCGAAAGGCGTGCTGGTCTATCAGGACAACGAGCACCTGCATGGACCGCTCGGATTGGCTCTCGCTCCCAATGGTCACTTGATCACTGCCAACGGCGATGCAGTCTTCGCGGGCGGAACCGAGAACGCGCTGGTGGAGTTCACACCGCTTGGCCAGTTTGTTGCCCAGTATCAGGTGGATCCCGGCCCTCCTGGCGGAGCATTCGGACTGGCGACTGCGGTGGATTTCTTCAATCTACGCTTCGCGGCCGTGAATGATAATCAAAATCAACTCGATATCTGGATCGTGCGGTAAATTCCGGCCGGCCGTCAGACAAATTTCAGCGCGGTGTGTGTGGCCGAGAACCTCGCTACTTTCACATCTTTCATGCCCGCCGCGCGTCCGGCCTCAATTACCTGGATTTCCTTGATCTGGGGAACTCCCTTCGGATAGATCACCCACAGGCCCCCGCCCGGTTCCAGGCTCGCCTTGAGCTTCTGAATTTGATTCAATTCCACTGACCGCGCGGTCGCAAGGAATAACAGGTTGGATTTTCCCTTGGCCACGGTCGAAGCCTTCCGCTCCGCGACCTGTTTTCGAAAGCCGGGATCGAATTCGCCCACCAGCCGGACCGTAAGTCCAGGCTTCACTCCCAATTTGTCCATAAGCGACGGAGGGTTCAGAATCTTTCGCGCCCATTTCTCCGCAGCCGCGCCGAGTTCCAGCTCCGCTGGGCCGCCGGCAAACTCCAGCTTCAGAACGCCGGACTCGGCCTTTACTTGAGTGAGGTCCCCCAGATTGATCTTGAAGCGTTCAGGCCCGCGAAATACCAGGTAGTCCGTCTCAAGCTGAGCCTTTCCTTCCACGCTGACGCTGCGTTGAAACCGCGCTTTGCATTCCAGTTCCTGGCCCATTGCAATCCGTTTCTAGTTTGTGCCGCACCTGGCAATCATCAAGGTGATGTCGTCGTGTTGCTCATGCGGACTGAAGCGCTTCACGTCTTCGAGAATAGCGTCGAGCAATGCCCGTGGGCGCAAGTCGCGATGACGGCGCAAGCTGTCCACCAACTTCTGTTCTCCAAAATCCTCTCCCCGGTCATTGAAGGCCTCCGTTACGCCGTCTGTGTAGAGCGCCAGAATGTCTCCCGGAAGTAAGCGGCTCTCCCCGATGGAGCATTTCCAATCTTCGAAGAGACCTAGAACGGTGCAAGTGGAAGCCAGCCGATCGAGCGTATTGTCGCTGCGCAGGATCAGACCGGGCAGGTGCCCGCAATTGGCGTAGCGCAGGCCGTGCGCGCGTGTGTCATATTCGGCGAAGAACAGCGTGGCGTAAGCGCTCTCGATGGTGTTCTCGAAGAAGAGCTGGTTCACCGATTCCAGGAATTGTTGGGGGTGTTCCGACGCGATGGCGCACTGGCCTCGCAGATTCGCCTGGAGATTGGCCATCAAGAGAGCGGCGGCGATGCCCTTGCCCGCAATGTCGCCGACCACCAGCCCCAGCCGCTCCTGGCCGAGATTCAGAAAATCGTAGTAATCGCCGCCTACGTGGCGGGCCTGGACGCAGACGCCTGCATAATCCAAGGAGGAGCAGGGCGGCAAGGTTTGTGGAAAAAGCCGCGCCTGCACCATGCGAGCAATTTCCAGTTCCTGAGCGGCACGGCGTTCAGATTCCAATTTTTCGGCGACGGACCGGCGTTGTTCCTCAATGGCCCGGCTCACGTCGTCAAATCCAACAAGGGAGAACGAGTTGCCATCGATGTCTTCAAAGCGCGTGAACACGCCGCCCCAAATCGGTGGCTGTTCGGTGGCGGCCGCATGGGGATGGGACTTGATGCGCCTCAGCCGCGGAGTATAGCGGAAACGAACTCCGCGCTTGCTCCACTCGCGGTATTGGGCGATGACATCTTCGGTCAGAAGCACAATGGGTGCGGACCGGCCGATGAGCTTGTACTCTTCTGAATCTGGATCGGGCGCGATCAGCCGCAGCATCGTGGCGCCGTCGGGAGGGGAAACCGCCACCAGGCGATGTCCGGATGGAAGGCGGGTATCGAGGGCCAAATCGAATCCAAGCTGGTTCCGATAAAATTCCAGGCTGCGATCCTGATCTTTGACAAAGACGTTGACGGCATCGATGCGCAGGTAGGGTTCTTTCCGGTCCAGGCGAACGTCCGGTTGATTCACTCCGTGGCGTGAAGCGGTGGAACCCATGATCGTAATTATAGGCATTATGGGCCGGCAGGATTCGGTCTCGACAACGCGAGCTTCTTCATGTAAGCTTGGCAAAGAAAAGGCGAATGAATCTATGAACCTGACGCTTGGGCTTTCCGCATCCCCGGATCCATTTGGCATCGCGCGGCGGAGTGAAGGAATCGAGGGCTCAGTGGCGCGGTTTGAGCAGTGGATGGCCCAGCCGGATTCGCCAATTCGGGCCATCCGGCATCAGGCGGCGCGGGAGGGCGAGTACGCTGAGATCCCCCCCGGCATTGCTCCGGCGTTACGACAAGCCTTGATCGCGCGGGGCATTCCCCAGCTTTACGTGCACCAGGCGGACGCCTTTTTCAGATGCGCCGAGGCCCGTAACGTGGTGGTGGTAACGCCTACGGCCAGCGGCAAAACGCTGTGCTACAACCTGCCGGTATTGCAACGGCTGATCGCCGATCCAGGAGCGCGGGCGATGTATCTGTTCCCCACCAAAGCTCTGGCCGAAGATCAGCTGCACGAGTTTCAAGCAGCCGTGGATGCCATGGGATCTCCGATTCGGGCGTTCACTTACGATGGCGACACGCCGCGGGACGCACGGCGGCAAATCCGGGAGCGGGCGAACGTAGTGCTCACCAATCCCGACATGCTGCACAGCGGCATCCTGCCGCATCACACCAAGTGGGCGAAGTGTTTCGAAAACCTGCGCTACGTGGTGATCGACGAGCTGCACTATTATCGCGGCGTGTACGGCAGCCATCTGGCGAACCTGCTACGGAGGCTGCGGCGCATCTGCGAATTCTATGGCTCGTCGCCGCAGTTCATCTGTTGTTCGGCCACCATTGCGAATCCCAAGGAGCTGGCCGAGGCGCTCACGGAAAGCCGATTTGAGTTGGTTGAACGCAACGGAGCGCCCAGCGGTGAAAAATGTTTCGTTTTCTACAATCCGCCGGTGGTGAACAAACAGCTCGGCATCCGGCGCGGATATTTGCAGGAGACGCGTCGCCTGGCGGTGGAGTTTATCGAGCGGCATCAGCAGACGCTGGTATTTGCGAACAGCCGGTTGGCGACCGAAATCCTAGTGAAGTATTTGCGCGACGCAATCGAGCGTGGTCCCCTGCCGGGCGATGCCGTCCGAGGCTACCGGGGCGGCTACCTGCCACGCGAACGGCGCGAGATCGAGCGCAAGTTGCGGGATGGCGAGATCCGCGCGGTGGTGGCCACCAACGCCTTGGAATTGGGCGTGGATATTGGCTCGCTGGACGCGGTGGTGATGGCAGGATACCCGGGATCCATCGCCTCATCCTGGCAAAGGGCAGGCCGCGCCGGGCGCCGGAAGAGTGCTTCGCTCGCAGTAATGGTGGCATCCAGCGCGCCGCTCGATCAATACGTGGTGGAGCATCCGGAATATTTCTTCGAGGGATCGCCCGAGCACGCGCACATCAACGCGGATAATCTGGAGATCCTCATCAATCATCTGAAGTGCGCGGCGTTTGAGTTGCCTATTCGGGATGGGGAGAAGTTCGGCCCCCATGACCCTACGGAACTATGCCGATTTTTGGCAGAGGAGGCTGGCCTCCTGCATCGCTCCAACGGCTGCTGGCATTGGACGTCGGACACTTATCCGGCCGATGCGGTCAGCCTGCGCGCCATTTCGAGCGACAACTTCATCGTCGTGGATATCACGGGCGATCATCAGGTGATCGCAGAGGTGTCCTTCACCGCGGCGCTGACCACGCTGCATGAGAAGGCGATTTACATGCACGAAGCCCGGCAGTTTCAGGTGGAGAAGCTGGATTATGAGGGCCGGAAAGCCTATGTGCGCCGCGTGGACAGCGACTATTTCACCGACGCGATCGACTACACGCAGGTCAAGGAGCTGGAAGAATTCGAATCGGCGGATATAAATGGCGCGCGTGCCGCGCATGGCGACGTGCGGGTGAACACGCAGGTGGTGGGGTTCAAGAAGCTGAAGTTTTATAGCATGGAGAACATCGGCGCAGGCAATTTGTCGATGCCGGAGCAGGAGTTGCACACCACCGCATTTTGGCTGCATCTTCCCGAAGCCTTTCTGTCGCGATTTCCGGACATGACACCCACCGAGCGCCAGAGCGGGCTCACAGGGCTCGCACAGGTAATGCGGACGGTAGCGGCGCTGCTGTTGATGTGCGACCCGCGCGACCTGGGCATTGCGATTACCGAGGATATTTCTGAAAGCGCCGCCACTTTCGAGCCGGATCTTTTTCTCTTCGACAATTATCCCGGCGGCATCGGGCAAAGCCAGCCTCTGTTCCAACTGCACGCCAAACTGCTGGCGGGCGCGCTGGATGTGTTGCAGCGCTGCCAGTGCGACGCCGGGTGTCCCGCGTGCGTGGGACCAATTGGAGAAGTAGGCGAAACGGGAAAGCAGGCGACGCTGCGGCTGCTGCGGGAATTAAATCGGGAATTCGCTGGAGATCAGCGAACGAACTCGTAACGTTCCAGTGTAGCTGCCACGCCGGTTTCCGGAGAAAAACGCACAACCTTTCCCAGGCAGTGCAGGCGCACCTTGCTGTCGCCGCGTTCAGGCGTCGCGGGTAGCGTGATCAGATACTCCACGGCTTCGCCGATGCGCAGGGCCGCGCCCGCGTCAAAGAGTACTCCGACGGAACTCAGGTTCCTGGTTTCGCCGTGTTCGGAAAGTGCCTGAGAGCCTTTACGAATCAACTCCAGGGGCAATTTCAATTCGAATCGTTGTGCTTTCCGCTGTTCCATGTCGTCTCTTGTCTCTAAGACTCTAAACTGATACCGGGCCTGGGGTCAATAGCTGGAGGGCCATTTATAGGGTATCCAGTAACGTTTGAATAACGACTTCGGGCCAGTACTTTTTGCCTCGACGTTCTAATAGCAACCCGTCAATTCGCATATGGGACAATGAGCTACGAGTGATTACTTAGGCTACCCACCATCTTATGAGCGAGATTAGCAAAGAACAGCAATTACTAAAGATGCGCGAGGATTGGGACCAAAGGGCAAGAGAAAACGCCCGTTACTACGTCAGCACCTCGACCAGGGAGTGGACCGACGAGGGCTTCTTCGCATCCGGCGAGCAGACTGTGGCGGATGAGATCCTCACCGACCTGGGGAATATTTGCCAGGGAAAACCGCAGCGCGAAATGAGGGTTCTCGAAATCGGGTGCGGCGCGGGACGCGTGACGCGGGCACTGGCGAACCTTTTTGGCGAAGTCCATGGCGTCGATGTGAGCGGAGAGATGGTCCGCCAGGCAAAATTGGCGCTGCAGGACCGTCCCAACGCATTCGTGTATCAGAATAACGGCACGGATCTGGAGGTGGTGCCGCCGCTGGTTTTCGACTTCGCGTTTTCTTCGATTGTCTTTCAGCATATTCCCAGCCGCGACATCATCGAGAATTATGTGCGGGAGGTGCAGCATCGGCTGCGCCCCGGAGCCCTGTTCAAGTTTCAAGTGCAGGGCGACAGCACTTTAGAGACTAAACCGGATGACACCTGGCTGGGCGTCCCGTTTTCAGAACGGCAAGCGACGGATATGGCGTTCCGCTGCGGGTTTGAACCCCGCTACCGGCACGGGGCCGGCGGCCAGTATTTTTGGCTGTGGTTCTTTAAGAAATAAGCCCACGCGCGCCTTACTGACGGGCGCGGTCGAGCTTGCTCAGGACGCCGCAGTGCCGCTGGACTGTTGGTCTTCGCTGGCGGCAGCCGGCGGGTGACCCTGAGCGCGGCGGGCCTCCCAGTACAGCGTCATTCTCCGCGACACCTCAAGCCGTTCCGCGGCGCTCATACTCTTCCTGCCGCGTCGTCCTCTGGCGGGCTTCGCGCGGGAGCCGTTGCGCGCGGCTGCTATGCGCGCTTCGAGAGCGGCAATCGCTCCGTCCAAACGTTTCTTCTCGGTGTAAAGCTCTCTCAGTGCTTTTACGATGTCCATCGTGACATTGAAATTCGGGGTTCCTCTATCGTAGACGAGTACGTGATAAAAATCCAGCAATTTCATTGTCATTATGCACACTACGGCCCAGAAGTCGCGGCGCCCGATGAGACGTATCGCGTTCTACGCCCAGCAGTAATAGCTCAAGGCCCTACCTGGTGACGTAAGGCCATTTGTTCATAAAATGTATATGAAAATGAATCATCGCGAATGCGATAGCGCCCCCCACAACCAGCAGGCTTAGCACAATCAGAACCATGGTTTGCCAGGGTATCTTTCGTCCTTCGCGGCGCAGCACTAGCACCATGCCCGCACCCACGCCGACGAAATAGAGCGCGCACATCGGGATGGCGAACAACATCAGGTTGAAGACATCGGGCGTGGGCGTGATGATTGCCGCAGCGATAACGATGGCCAGGATAGCGTAACGGGAATGGCGCAGCAGAAAGCGCGGCGAAAGCAGGCGCAGCAGAGTGAGCAGAAAGATCACCACGGGCAGTTCGAACACCAGGGCGACGCCCAGCATCACGTTGACGAAAAGATCGAAGTATTCGGTGATAGAGACCACCGGCTGGACGTTGTTGGTCATGCCGATGCCCAGAAGAAATTCCAGCCCGAAGCGGAAGGCTAGGAAATAAGCGAAGAAGCCGCCACCGATGAACAGGCCCGCGGTAAGGAGCACAAACGGCAGAGCCAGCCTGCGCTCCTTTTTGTATAGTCCTGGAGAGATGAATGCCCAGAGCTGGTAAACGATCCAGGGCGAGGCGAGAAATACCGAGGCCAGCAGCGGCAACTCCACCCAGATGATTGAGAAGCCCTCCATAGGCGTGAGCTGTGCCAGGCGTGGCGGGTTGACGTGCAGATGCTTGAGAGCCTCCACCGCCGGATCGCTAACGATATCCCAAAGCTTGCCGGCAAAAATCAGGGCGAACAGGAAGGCGAGGCCGAGACCGTACAACGCTCGGATGATGCGGTTGCGTAGTTCCTCCAGATGTTCCATGAAGGACATGCGCAGCATTCTGTCCTCTTCTTCATCCTCCGGATCGGTGGGTGCGGAAGGAGGCGGAGGTGGCGGCGGACGCCGGATGAGACCGGTCTCCGTCACCACCTCCACAGAGGGGGTAGCAACAACCTCGGCGTCGGGAGACGGAACTCCCGGCTTATCGTCTTCCATACTGAGCTACGTTTTCTGCGATGTCTCTCAGGTACCGAGGTCTCTCGTCAGGTACCGAGGCCTCTCATCAAGTATTAATGGACTCCGGCTCGCTGGGTTGGCTAACTGGCTGCCCGGAGGGATGCTCCGCGCTGCCGTTGTAGCTGGTCCGCGCTACGGTTCCATTGACCTGCGCTTCAACCGCGGCAGCAGGCCGCGGGTGATCGGATTCGCTAAGAGACACGCTGGATTCGGCGCCCTGAGGTGCGGGTACGCTTACGGTGGATGGATTTGCTTCGGTGGATGCTGAACTGGCGCCATAAGCGCCGGAATCGTAATAAGAGGAGTCGTAACCGGTGTAGTGGTTGTTGATGTCGTTGGCGTAGCTACGAGTAACTTCCTTGATGGACTCGCTCTCCTTCTCCAACTCGCGCATG